>NZ_JBQGCX010001281.1:0-9608 GCF_052038725.1 Actinosynnema sp. | reverse complement strand
GGGCGGCGCTGCTGGCCGCGTCGGGGGTCCGGTCGCCGCACGTGCGGGTGCTGGCCGACCTGGCGAGCCTGCTGGCGCGCGGTCCGGCGCCGCTGGGGGTGGTGCGCGCGCTGCACCGCCGCACGCCGGGCCTGGTGGCCGCGCTGACCGACCGGGAGTGGCTGGTGGTGGGCGAGGACGTGCGGGCGACGCCGAGGTGCGCGGAGTTCCTGCGCGCGGTGAACGCGGCGCACGCCGAGGTGGTGGAGGGGTTGTGGCCGGACCCGCCGGTGGTCGAGCTGGTGGTGGAGCACCCGATGGCCGCCGCGCGCACCGGGCCGTCGCCGCAGGCCAGGCTGTTCGACCTGCTGCGGGCGCTGCGCTGGCAGCGCGCGGACGCGCACCACGCGGCCGTGCGCCAGGCAGCCGTGCGCCGCGCAACCGCGCACAGGACGGCGGTGCACCCGGCAGCGGGGCGCCGCTCGGCGAGCGAGGACGAGCGGGTGACGGACCTGGCCGCGTCGACGCCCTACCGGCGGCTCGACCGGGCGCGCAGGGCCGCGCTGGTGACCGACCTCCGGGGCCTGGCTGACTAGGCCCCGGAGGCGCGGGTCAGGAGAACTTGCCGTTGTTGGGCTTGGGCACGCCGTTGACGTACTCCGCCCCACCCGGCCAGGTCTGCTGCTCCCGCTGGGCCAGTTCCTCGTGCAGCTGCTGGAGCAGTGCCCGCTCGCGGTCGCTCAGCTTGGCGTCCACGGTCGGCGGCAGGTTGACCGAGGCGGGCGCCTGCCCGTCGGCCAGCGCCGCCTGGAGCGCCGCCAGGTCCTCCGGGTTGAGCTCCATCGTCACCTCGGCGCGCGAGAACGGGGAGTCCTCGGGCAGGGAGGGCGGCGGGGCGACCGGGGGCGCCACCGGGACCACCGGAGGGGGCGCGGGCGCCGCCTTCGGGGCAGGCGGGGGCGCCACCGGCGGTGGAGGCGGGGGCGGCGGCGGGGCCTGCTGCTTGGGCGCCGCGGGCGGGGCCGGTTCCTCCTTCTGGGCCTGGTCGCGCGCGGCGGTGCGCTTGACCGGCTTCGGGGGGAACGGCTGGATCGCCTCGAACGCCTCGTCGCGGCCACGTCGGGACTTGGTCGAGCCGGTCTGGTTGTCGTCGGCAGGCACCGGTTCCGGCTCGATGACCGGTGCCTTGTCCCGGACCTCGCCGTCGAACCAGGCGGCGTTGTCCGGCGCCTCGCCCTTGGCGCCGAGCGGCGCCGAGGGGAAGTAGACCTCGCGCGAGGACGACGACGCCGCGGCGTGGTACTCGTTCATCGGCTTGCCGACGGTGAGCACCTCCACCGAGGCCCGGATGCCCGCCTTCCGCAGCACCGCGTCCAACCGGTACGCGGTGGCGGTCGGGAAGCCCTTGGGGCCGATGTCCACCAGGACCACGCGCTGCGGCAGCGGCCCCGGTGTCGCGCCCGCCGGGCTGGAGCGCCACGTGCAGCGCACCGAGCGCACGTCGGGCAGCGCCGACGCGGTCCGGCCCAGCACGTCGGCCAGGTCCTTCGTCGGGTCCGAGTCGGCCGTGAACCGGTGCCTGATGTGCGGCAACGTCTCCACGGCCAGCAACCGGTCGGCCAGCAGCGGGTCCGAGCGGACCTCGCCCAGCAGCGCGGCCAGCTCCTCGCGCTCCTCGGCCTTGACCGGGATGCGCCCGGCGATCAGGCAGCCGACCACGTGGTCGACCGCGCGGTCCAGCTCCGAGACCGCCAGCATCTCCCGCGCCTGGGCGAGCGCGTCGTCGTCAACGCGGCCCGCCAGCGCCAACAGGAGGTCGTGCAGGCGGACGGGCAGTCCCGTTCCGTCTTGCGCCACGCCTGTTCTCCTTCCGGCCCGCTCCGCAGCGGCGACCATCAGACGGTCACCAGGTGTCCGTCGTCCTCGGCGCCGGTGCACACCAGCTCCGAGGACGCCAACGCCGCCCGGTGGTAGGGCGGCGGTTCGAGCCCGGCGGGCAGGACCTCCACGCAGGGGTCGTGCTCGCCGAGCGCCCGCAGCACGCGCTGCAGCTCGCCCGCGAGGCGCGCGCAGCCGGACGTGGCGGTGACCAGGATGACCCGGTTGGTCCTCCCGTTCTTGCCGCCGACCCGGCGCCAGGCGGAGCGGACCTCGCCGACCCCCGGCCTGCCGCGCAGGGTCGCGCCGAGCACGACCGTCGCCGAGTCGCCCATCGCCGCCCGGTCGGGCGACTCCGGGGTGAAGGCGAAGTCGGTCTCGGGCAGCTCGTCCAGCGCCCGGATGGAGCTCGTGGCCGCGCGGTCCGCGCCGTGCGGCACCAGGGCGCTCTCCAGCAGCCGCTGCTCGTGGTCGGTCAGGCCGATCCGGTCGTGCAGCAGGGTGCGGGGCAGGGTGCGGGCCAGGACGGACACGGCGTCGGTCGCGGCCCAGTCCCGGAACCGCCACATGACGTCGTCGGGGAGCCTCCCCGACAACCTCAGCAGCAGCTCGTGCAGCGTGTCCGACATCTCACTCCCGGATCTCGACGACCAGCTCGACCTCGACGGGGGCGCCCAGCGGCAGCTCGGCCACCCCGACCGCGGACCTGGCGTGCGCGCCCGCGTCGCCGAAGACCTCGCCGAGGAACTCGGAGGCGCCGTTGACGACGGCGGGCTGCCCGGTGAAGCCGTCGGCGGAGGCGACGAAGCCGACCACCTTGACGACGCGGGCCACCGAGTCGATCCCGACGAGGGCGTGCACGGCGGCGAGCGCGTTGTGCGCGCAGGTCCGGGCGTGGGCCTTGGCCTCCTCGGGGCTCACCTCGGCGCCGACCTTGCCGGTGGCGGCGAGCGCGCCGTCGACGAACGGCAGCTGGCCGGAGGTGAACACGAGCGAGCCGGTGCGCACGGCGGGCACGTAGGCGGCCACCGGGGCGGCCACCTCCGGCAGCCGGGCGCCCAGCTCGGCGAGGCGGTCGGTCCAGGTCACGACTTGGGCCGCTTCAGGTAGGCGACGTGCTGCTCGCCGGTCGGGCCCGTCAGCACGCTGACCAGCTCCCAGCCGTCCTCGCCCCACTGGTCAAGGATCTGCTTGGTGGCGTGGGTCAACAGGGGAACTGTGGCGTACTCCCACTTCTGCATGACGGGAGCCTAGCCGCCGCGGCGGTCCCGGCGCGCCCGAGACCGGGGGTCGGCGGCGGGGGGAGCGGGGTGCGGCGGGTGGAGCAGCGGGCGGGCGCGCGGGCGTCGGCGGGCGGTCCGCTGATCGTCCGCGCGGCGGCGCGGCGCGGGGGTCCGCCGGTGACGCGGGGGTTGCGCTGGGGCTTTGCCGTCCGGGTGATCGCGGGCCGCGCGCCGCCGGGTCGGCGGGGCGGTGGCGCGGTGATCGGCTCCGGGGTCCGCGGCGGCTTCCCGAACGATCTTCGTTTTGCTCTCGCAACGGCCGCCGGGTCGCGCGTCGCCCCCACCGATCCGCGCGCACCGCCCGCGGGTCGGGCACCGGCGGTGACCGCGCCCCACCGCGGACGCACGGTTGACGCGAACGCGGGACGCCCGTCCGGGGGATGACGTGGCTGTCCGGAATGGCGGACCCCGGCTCCCCCGATCGGCGGCGCGCCCCCTCGGCGCTGCCCGACCGTCCGGGTCACGTGCCCCTTCCGCCGTTCCGCACCCCCTGCGCGCGGGGCTACCTTGATCGGTGTGGAGACCTGGCGGGTCGTGGCCACCGGCGCCTTCATCGTCGGCGGTCTGGTGCTGGTGCTGGTCGGCATGGCGCAGGTGCGCGACCGCGTCAGACGGCGCTCGGAGCGGGACGCCAAGCACGCGCAGGTGCTGCGCGCGGCGCTGGTCGGGCTGGTCGCGGTGGCGGCCGTCGCGCTGCTGATCGCGCTCTGGCTGCCGTCCACGGTGGCCTGGGCGCTGGTCGCCGCGACCGCGCTGGCGATCGTCTTCCTGACCACCGCCGACTGAGCGCCGGAGCCCGCTCCTCGGTCGGCGCCCCGGCCGACCGCGGACCACCGCCGACCGAGCACCGGCCGACCGCCCCCGGCCGACCCCCTGGCCGACCCGGCCACCACCCGGCCGCCACCCGACCGACCACCGCCGACCGACCGGTCCGGGGCGGACGATCACGGGAGTGATCTCGATCGGTGATCGCGCACCGCCCGGCGGAGTGGCGGGGAGCGCGCATAGGCTGATCCGGTGACCGGCTGGACCGACGAACTCTCCCGCGCGCGGCTGCACGTCGTGACCGGCAAGGGCGGGACCGGGAAGACCACCGTCGCCGCGGCGCTCGCGCTGGCGCTGGCGACCGGGGGTCGCCGGGTGCTGCTCGTCGAGGTGGAGAACCGCCAGGGCCTCGCCCAGCTGTTCGACCGCCCGCCGCTGCCCTACTCCGAGGAGCGGATCGCGTCCGCGCCGGGCGGCGGGGAGGTGCGGGCGCTCGCGGTGGACCCCGAGGCCGCGCTGCTGGAGTACCTGGCCATGTTCTACAACCTGGGCTTCGCCGGGCGGACGCTGCGCCGGATGGGCGCGATCGAGTTCGCCACAACGCTCGCGCCGGGCCTGCGGGACGTGCTGCTCACCGGCAAGGTCAAGGAGTGCGTGCGCCGGGTCGGCAGGTCCGGCCGCCACGAGTACGACGCCGTGGTGCTGGACGCGCCGCCGACCGGCCGGGTGGTGCGGTTCCTGGACGTGACCCGCGCGATGGCCGACCTGGCGAAGGTCGGGCCGATCAAGGGGCAGAGCGAGGGCGTGGTCGCGCTGCTGCACTCCGGCGACACCGCCGTGCACCTGGTGTCGCTGCTGGAGGAGATGCCGGTGCGCGAGACGCTGGACGCGGTGGCCGAGCTGGACGGCGCCGACCTGCGGCCGGGCGCGGTGTTCGTGAACCGGGCGCGCCCGCACCGGCTGCCCCCGGACGCGGTGCTCAAGGCCGCCGAGGGCGGGGTCGACCCGGCCGGGCTGCGGGAGGGGCTCGCGGAGGCCGGGCTGGACGTGCCCGACGAGGACCTGGCCGGGCTGGTCGAGCAGACCGCCGACCACGCGCAGCGGGTGCTGGCCGAGGCGCGCGCGAAGGACAAGCTCGCGGAGGCGGACCTGCCGACGCTGGAGCTGCCCGAGCTGACCGGGGGCGTGGACGTGGCCGCCCTCTACGAGCTGGCCGAGTCGCTGGTCGAGCGGGGGGTGCGGTGAACGGGCTGGACGTGGACGCGCTGCTGGACGACCCGACGACCAGGGTGCTGGTGTGCTGCGGGTCCGGCGGCGTGGGCAAGACCACCACGGCGGCGGCGCTGGCGCTGCGGGCCGCCGAGCGCGGCAGGCGCGCGGTGGTGCTCACCATCGACCCGGCGCGCAGGCTGGCCCAGTCGCTGGGGCTGCGCGAGCTGGACAACTCGCCGAGGCCGGTGGTCGTCGAGGGCTTCGAGCCCGACGGCGAGCTGCACGCGATGATGCTGGACATGCGCCGCACGTTCGACGACATGGTGCTGGCGCACGCGGGCCGGGAGCGGGCCCAGCAGATCCTGGCCAACCCCTTCTACCAGACGATCTCCACCTCGTTCTCCGGCACGCAGGAGTACATGGCGATGGAGAAGCTGGGCCAGCTCGTGGCGCGCGACGAGTGGGACCTGGTGGTGGTGGACACCCCGCCGAGCCGGTCGGCGCTGGACTTCCTGGACGCGCCGCAGCGGCTGTCGACGGTGCTCGACGGCAAGCTGATCAAGATGCTGTCGGCGCCCGCGCGCGCGGGCGGCCGGGGCATCATGAAGATCGTCGGGACCGGGTTCACCCTGTTCACGAAGGCCGTGTCGACGATCGTCGGCGGTCAGCTGCTCCAGGACGCGTCCACGTTCGTGCAAGCGTTCGACAGCATGTTCGGCGGCTTCCGGCAGCGCGCCCAGGCGACCTACGAGCTGCTGCGCTCACCGGGGACGGAGTTCCTGGTGGTCGCGGCGGCCGAACCGGACGCGCTGCGGGAGGCCAGCTACTTCGTGGAGCGGCTCTCCGCCGAGGAGATGCCGCTGGCCGGGCTGGTGGCGAACCGGACCCACCCGGTGCTGGCCGGTCTGGCCCCGGCGGGCGCCGAGGCCGCCGCGGACCGGCTGGAGGAGCGGGCGGGCGGGCCGTCGCTGGCCTCCGCCGTCCTCCGGGTGCACTCGGACCGGGTCGCCGTCGCGGACCGCGAGAAGCGGCTGCTGGCGCGGTTCACCCGTGCGCACCCCGGTGTTCCCCTGGTCGGGGTTCCCGCCCTGCCAACCGACGTGCACGACCTGGACGGTCTGCGCGAGATCGGCCGCCGGCTGGCGGGCGAGTAGGAACCTCTGGTCGGCGCGGCGCGATCAGCCCGCTGCCGACTCCTCGTAGTGGTCCGTGCGCGCGGAGTCGAGCAGTTCGAGCCACGACGTCACGTCCGGTCGCCGCTTCAGCAGCGCCCTGCGCTCGCGCTCGGTCATCCCGCCCCACACGCCGAACTCGATCCGGTTGTCCAGCGCTTCGGCGAGGCACTCGGTGCGCACCGGGCAACCCAGGCACACGACCTTCACCTTGCGCTGTTCGGCCCCCCGGACGAAGAGCTGATCGGGCTCCCCATCACGGCACGCCGCCTTGATCCGCCAATCCCCCTGCTGCTGCATATCCCCCACCTCTGGTTCACACAGTGTCCGGTTCGAAATCCGCCACACCCCTGCCGCGGATGCCGTAGGCTCGCCACCGAAGTGGCCCGCCGTCGGCTGCTGTCCCTGGACGTTGACGGACTGTAGAGCGTTCCGGTTCCACCTCCAACCCTGGGATGCGCACCTGTTACCTGTCTTGAGTACGAGTACTCATCCCGGGTAATGGTGTTACTTGAGCCTGATCACTCGTTCCGGTCCCGGCTACGCTGATCCACGTGCGAGTCAGGAACAGCGTGCTGAAACTGCTCGGCCTGTGCGTGCTGGCGGGCGTCCTGCTGGCGGGCGCGTTGTTCCCCGCCGTCGGCGCGCTGGGCGTGGTGTCGAACCAGGCGAGCGACACCGTCGACAGCATCTCCTCGGACCTGGTGACGACCGACCCACCGCTGATCACGACGATCACGGACCGGGACGGCGCGCCGATCGCGTACCTGTACGACCAGTACCGGGTGCTGGTCCCACCGGAGGACATCTCCCCCACGATGAAGGCGGCCCTCGTCTCGGTCGAGGACCGCCGGTTCTACGAGCACCAGGGCGTGGACTGGAAGGGCACGACGCGCGCCGCGCTGACCAACCAGTTCAGCGGATCGGTCACCCAGGGTGCCTCCACGCTCACCCAGCAGTACGTGAAAAATTATCTTGTCCACGTGGTCGCGCGGAACAACAAGGTCGAACAGCAGAAGGCGCAAGAACAGACGATCGCGCGCAAAATGCGCGAGGCGCGCATCTCGTTGCAACTGGAGCGGAAACTGGGCAAGGAGGAAATCCTCGCCCGCTACTTGAACGTCGTCCCGTTCGGTTCGACGATCTACGGCATCGCCGCCGCCTCGCAGGCCTACTTCAACACCACCGCGGACAAGTTGACCGTCGCGCAGTCCGCGATGCTGGCCGGGATGGTCAACAGCCCGTCCGCGCTCGATCCCGAGGTGTTCCCGGAGAAGGCGCTGGAACGGCGCAACCAGGTGATCGACAAGATGGTCGAGAACGACAAGCTCTCGCGCGACGCGGCCTTCGAGGCCAAGCGCGAGCCGCTGGGCCTGGCCGAGCCGGTGCGCACCCCGCCCAACGGCTGCGTGGGCGCGGGCCCGGAGAACGGGTTCTTCTGCTCGTACGTCGTGGAGTACTTGGAGCGCAACGGTTTCAGCATCGAGCAGCTGAAGATCGGCGGCTACACGGTGCGCACCACGCTCGACCGCGACATCACCCAGAAGGCCAAGCGCGCGGCCGAGGGGCAGGTCGCCAAGGACACCAGCGGGATCGCCAACACGATGGCGATCGTGCGGCCGGGCAAGGAGAGCCACGAGGTCGTCGCGCTGGTCGCGAACCGCGACTACGGGCTCAAGGCCGACCAGTTCCAGACCCAGTTCGACCTGCCGAGCGGGGTGGAGAACAAGTTCGGCGCGGGATCGGTCTACAAGACCTTCACCGCCGCCGCCGCGCTGGAGAAGGGCATGGGGATCGAGAACGTCATCCCCACCCCGACGTTCTACGAGTCGCGCGTGTTCAAGGGCGGCGGGAACCGCTGCCGCAGCACCGGCGAGCCGAACACCCGCTGGTACTGCCTCGGCAACGCCTCCTCCACCTACTCCTCGCAGATGTCGCTCCAGCAGGCGCTCCAGACCTCGCCGAACACCGGGTTCGTCATCCTGGAGGAGCGCCTGGGCATGGACCCGGTGGTGGACATGGCCTCGCGGCTGGGGATGCGCGAGACGATGGCCACCAACATCTCCGGCACCCCGCCGGACCCGAGGTCCAAGCAGCGCGAGCTGCGGGTGTCGCAGAGCGAGTTCTACAAGCAGGACGGCGGGAACGCCTCGTTCACGCTCGGCCCGGCGTCGGTGAGCACGCTGGAGCTGGCGAACGTGGCGGCGACCATCATCAGCGGCGGCACCTGGTGCCCGCCGACGCCGGTGGCCGAAGTGCTCGACCGCGACGGGGAGGCCGTGCCGGTCAACGAGGCCCCGTGCGAGCAGGTGGTCAACGAGCAGCTCGCCAACGGGCTCGCGGTGGGCATGTCCAAGGACGACCAGGGCGCGGGCACGGCGGCGGTCGCGGCGCGCAACGCCAAGTGGACCCGGCCGATGCTGGGCAAGACCGGCACGACCGAGGACTACAAGTCGGCGGCGTTCATCGGGGCCACGCTCGACTACGCGGGCGCGGTGCAGACCTACAACGACGGCCCCAACCCGCAGCCGATCTGCGTGACCGGCAAGCCGAGGCTGTGCGCGAACGGCGACATCTACGGCGGCACGGTGCCCGCGCGGACCTGGTTCGACACCATGGCGCAGATCCACGAGGGGCTGCCGGTGCGGCAGCTGCCGAAGGTGGAGCCGCGCTACCTCAAGGGCGGCGACGAGATCCGGGTGCCGGACGTGGTGGGCAAGAGCGTCAACGACGCCACCAGGGTGCTTCAGGAGGCCGGGTACAAGGTGACCCAGCAGAGCCGGAACTCCGCGCAGGCCAAGGGGACCGTGGTGAGCCAGACGCCGCGCGGCAGCGCCCTGCAGGGCACGCTGATCACGCTGCTGGTGAGCACCGGCTACGTGCCGCCGCCCGCGCCGACCCAGCAGTCGCCGCAGCAGCCGCCCACCCAGGGGCAGCCCGAGCAGCCCAGCCAGCCGACACAGCCCGGCGGTCAACCGGGCGGCGGGACACCGGGGACGCCGGGGCAGCCGGGCGGACCGACCACACCCACCAGACCCCCCCGACCCGTGAGCCGGTGGTGCGGCGCCGGCCCTCGGGAGCGGTGTGGGGCGAGGCGCTGTGCCAGCTGCTCGAACGCCTCGACCCCGACCGGCTGCCCCGCCACGGCGGCACCCCGGCCACCGTGATCGTGACCATGGACCTGGCCACCCTCCTTGGCGCCACCGGCCCCGCGACCCTGCTCGACAGCAACGGCGACGCCGTGGCCGCCACCCCCCTCAGCGCGGGCGCGGCACGAAAGCTGGCCTGCCAGGCCGGCGTCATCCCCGCCGTGCTCGGC
>NZ_JBQGCX010001280.1:0-1863 GCF_052038725.1 Actinosynnema sp. | reverse complement strand
CGCTAGCCCGGCGGCTGCTGCTGACCCTGCTGCTCACCGGTCTGCTGCCCCTGCTGGCCGTCCTGCGCGTTCGGCTGCGGCTGGCCCTGCTGGGCCTGACCCTGCTCGGTCTGGTTCTGCGGGGCCTGCCCCTGCTGAGGCTGGCCCTGCTGACCCTGGCCCTGCTGAGGCTGCCCCTGCTGGGTCTGCCCCTCCTGGCCCTGCGCGGTCCCCTGCTGGTTCTGCTGGTTCTGCGCGTCCTGCTGGGGCGCCGGGGGCTGGCTCACCGTGGTCGGCGCGGGCAGCGGCACCGCGCTGGGGGTGCCGTAGACCTGCACCGAGCCGTCGGGGAGCTGGCGGAGCCTGGCCGGGTCGCCCGCCGGGACCATGCCGAGCCCGCGCGCGGCCTCGGACAGGGTCAGGGGCGACTCGGCCTGCGCGACCTCGCGGCGCAGCTGCTCGACCTTGCGGGCCAGCTCGGTCTCCTCGGCGCGGGCCTCCTGCAGCCGGTAGGAGTCCTCGGTGGCCTGGGTGGACAGCCACATGATCGCCGCGATGCCCACGCCGAGCACCAGCATCACCATGACCACGAACGGGGCCTTGTGGACGGGCGCGGGCTTGCGCACCTGCTCGGGTCTGCGACCGGTGCGCTGCGCCTTGCGGGCGTACGCCTTCTCCGCCGCGCCGGACCTCGGGCGCGCCGGGCGCTCGGGCACGGCGCGCAGCGCGCGCTCGCGGGGGCCCCTGGCCGGGTTGGTCGGGACGCCGCCCGCGCGGGCCGGTGCGGTCATGTCGCCTCCCTGATCCGTTCCGCCGCCCGCAGGCGCACGGGAGCCGCCCTCGGGTTGTCCTCGATCTCCGACTCGTTCGCCACCTCGGCGCCCCTGGTCAGCAGCTTGACCTCGGGGCCGTGGCCGGGCAGCTCGACGGGGAGGCCCGCCGGGGTGCGGGACGCGGCCAGGTCGGCGAGCGCGCGCTTGACCATCCGGTCCTCCAGCGACTGGTAGGACTCGACGACGATCCGCCCGCCGACGGCCAGCACCGACAGGGCGGCGGGCAGCGCCGCGCGCAGCGACTCCAGCTCGCGGTTGACCTCGATGCGCAGGGCCTGGAACGTGCGCTTGGCCGGGTGGCCGCCGGTGCGCCTGGTCGCGGCGGGCACCGACGCGTACAGCAGCTCGACCAGCCTGCCGCTGGTGGTGAACGGCTCCTTGGCGCGCTCGCGCACGACGGCGGCGGCGATCTTGCGGGCGAACCGCTCCTCGCCGTAGTCGCGCAGCACGCGGGCCAGCTCGGCGGCCGGGTAGGTGTTGAGCACGTCGGCCGCGGTCTCGCCGCTGCCCGCGCTCATCCGCATGTCCAGCGGCGCGTCCTGGGAGTAGGCGAACCCGCGCTCCCGCGCGTCGAGCTGGAGCGAGGAGACGCCCAGGTCCATCAGGATGCCGTCGACCTTGCGCCCGTCCACCGCCTCGGCGATGCCGTCGTAGGTGGTCTGGACGAACTCGACCCGGTCGGCGAACGGCGCGAGGCGGGCCTTCGCGAGCGCGATGGCCTGCGGGTCGCGGTCGAGGCCGATGAGCCGCACGCCGGGGTGCGCCTTGAGGACGGCCTCGGAGTGCCCGCCGAGACCGAGGGTGCAGTCCACGAAGACGGCGTCGTCGCGGTCTGCCAGCGCGGGCGCGAGCAGGCCGAGGACGCGGTCCAGCAGCACCGGCACGTGCCGCGCCGCCTCACCCATGAACGTCCTCTCCTCGACCGTGGCCGTGCTGTGCTCGCCCTGCTTGCTGCTCGCTCTGGTTGCTGCTCTCGTCGCGCGACCGCCGCGGCGCTGGCGCCCGGTCTTGGGCGCGGTGTTCCGGCACTGGGTCCTGGCTCCTGGTCGGC
>NZ_JBQGCX010001279.1:0-5019 GCF_052038725.1 Actinosynnema sp. | reverse complement strand
CCCGCCCCGCCGGGCGCGGGGGTCGGGCAACTCCCGCTCCATGCTATCACTGGGGGGGGGTTGCCCCACACCGCGGTGTGGGCCAACCGTCTGTTCCGCCCCCGGCGCGCTAGCGGGAGTAGATCGCCTCGATGTCGGCCTTGTAGGTGTTCGCCACGACCGACCGGCGCAGCTTCATGCTCGGCGTCATCTCGCCGCCTGCCTCGGTGAAGTCCACCGGCAGCACGCGGAACTTCTTGATCGACTCCGCCTTGGACACCGCCAGGTTCGCGTCGTCCACCGCAGCCTGGATCTCCTTGAGCAGCTGCTCGTCCTCCACCACGTCCGCGACCTTCGTGCCCGCGGGCCGGTTGGTGCGCTCCAGCCAGGACGGGAAGAACTCCGGGTCGATCGTGATCAGCGCGCCGATGAACGGCTGCGCGTCGCCGATCACCATGCACTGGCTGATCAGCGGGTGCGCCCGCAGCCGGTCCTCCAGCACGGCCGGGGAGACGTTCTTGCCACCGGCGGTGACGATGATCTCCTTCTTCCGGCCGGTGATCTTCAGGAAGCCGTCGGCGTCCAGCTCGCCGATGTCGCCGGTGTGGAACCAGCCGTCCTCCAGCGCCTCCTCGGTGGCCTTCGGGTTGTTCCAGTAGCTCCGGAACACCACGTCGCCCTTGATCAGCACCTCGCCGTCCTCGCCGATGCGCACCGAGGTGCCGCCCACCGGCTTGCCGACCGTGCCGACCCGGACCGCCGTCGCCGTGTTCAGGCACGCCGCCGCCGTGGTCTCGGTCAGGCCGTAGCCCTCCATGACCGGCACGCCGATGCCCCGGAAGAAGTGCGCCAGCCGCTCGCCCAGCGGCGCGCCGCCGGACACCGCGGCGATGCACCGGCCGCCCAGCGCCGCCTTGAGCCTGCGGTACACGAGCTTGTCGAACACCGCGTGCTTGACCTTGAGCAGCAGGCCGGGACCGCCCGCCGCCTCCGCGCGGCTGTACTCGACGGCGGTCGCCTCCGCGATCGCGAAGATCTTGCCCTTGCCCTCGGCCTCGGCCTTCTGCTTGGCCCCGTTGTAGACCTTCTCGAACACGCGCGGCACCGCGACGACGAACGTCGGGCGGAACGTGCCCAGGTCCTCGACGAGCTTGCGCACGTCCTGGGTGTGGCCGACGGTGACCCGCGTGTACAGGGCGCACAGGGCCAGCACGCGGGCGAGGATGTGCGCGAGCGGCAGGAACACCAGCAGCGTGTTGCCCGCCTGCAGCAGGTGCGGCATCAGCGTGACCGCCTCGCGGATCTCCGAGAGGAGGTTGCGGTGGGTCAGCTCGCAGCCCTTGGGCTTGCCCGTGGTGCCCGAGGTGTACACGATCGTCGCGACGTCGTCCGCGCCCGCGACCCGACGCCGGGCGTGGGCGTCCTCGTCGGACACCTCGGCCCCCAGCGCGGTCAGCTCGTCCACCGCGCCGCCCGCCGAGCCCGAGCCGGACTCCAGCTGCCAGACGTGCCGCAGCTCCGGCAGGTCGGGCGCGAGCGGCTCCAGCAGCGCGCGGTGGGCGCCCGTCTCGACGAACACGGCCTTCGCGCCGGAGTTCGACAGGATCCACTCGACCTGCTCCGCGGAGGAGGTCTCGTAGATCGGCACCACCACGGCGCCCGCGTGCCAGATCGCCTGGTCGAGCAGGGTCCACTCGTAGCTGGTCTTCGACATCAGCCCGACCCGGTCACCCGGCTCGATCCCGGCGGAGACCATGCCCTTGGCGACCGCCAGCACCTGGGCGGCGTAGTCACGCGAGGTCACGTCGACCCACGTTCCGTCCACGCGCCTGCGGAAGCTGACCGCGTTGCCGAAGCGCTCCGCGTTCGCCCACACCATGTCGGTGAGGTTGTCCTCAGGCGCCACCGACGCGGTAGCGGGAACGCTGAACTCGCGCACGTTGCCTCCGTGACTTTCGACTTCGATTTGTCCGACTCGTTCGACCGGACACGGAACTTAACCTGTGATTCCGGCGATACACCAGGCCGGTGCGCTGGTTCGTGGCCATCTCGTGGCACGCTCGCGGCCGTGCCGAGCGTGGACGTCGTGGACGAGACCTTCCTGGCTGTTCCCCCCGAGACCGTGGCGGAGGCCTTCGCCACGCCCGAGTCGTGGGCGCGGCACTGGCCCGACCTCATTCTCTCGGTCTACCTCGACCGGGGGGCGCAGGGGCTGCGCTGGACGGTCGGCGGCGCGCTCGTCGGGACCATGGAGGTCTGGCTCGAACCGGTCATGGACGGGACCCTCCTGCACTACTTCCTGCGGGCCGACCTGCCCGAGGAGGCCCCGGCCAGGCGGGTGCGCAGGGAGCTGCGCCGCCGCCAGCTCGACGCGAAGGGCGTGTCGCTGGGCCTGAAGCTGGCACTGGAGGCCGGTCGGGAGCCGGGGGTCGCCCCGGTCCTGCCGTAGATTCTCCCCCCGTGCGCGTACACGTGGTGTCGGACGTCCACGGCAACTCCGAAGCGCTGGCCCGCGCCGGTGACGGGGCGGACGCGCTGGTCGTCCTCGGCGACCTGATCGACTTCGTCGACTACTACGACCACTCCGGCGGCATCCTCGGCCGGGTGTTCGGGCCGGACAAGGTCGCCGAGTTCGCCCGGCTGCGGCGCGGGCGCATGGGCCCGGAGGCGGGCGCCTTCCTGCGGACGCTGTGGGCGGGCCTGGACGACGCGGCGGCCGTGGTCAGGGAAGCGGTGCACGAGCAGTACACCCGGCTGTTCGGGGCCATGACCGCGCCGACCTACGCCACGCCGGGCAACGTGGACAGCCCCGAGCTGTGGCCGGAGTTCGCCCGCGACGGCGTGCACGTGCTCGACGGCGAGAGCGCCGAGATCGGCGGGCTGCGGTTCGGGTTCGCGGGCGGCGCGGTGATCGCGCCGAACGTCCGCCGCACGCCCGGCGCCGCGTGGCGGGCCTACCTGCGCACCGACGCCGAGCTGACCGGCGTGCTCGCGGGCCTGGGCGAGGTCGACGTGCTGTGCACGCACGTGCCGCCCGCCGTGGCCGAGCTGACCTACGACGTGGTGGCCCGGCGCGCCGAGCAGGGGTCGACGGCCGTGCTGGACGCGATCCACCGGCTGCGCCCCCGCTGGTCGGTGTTCGGGCACATCCACCAGCCGATGACCAGGCGCACCCGCATCGGCCCGACCGAGTGCGTCAACGTCGGGCACTTCCGGCGGACCGGAACGCCGCACGTGCTGGCTTGGTGACCCGGCGCACCGGGTAGCCTGCGCGACATGGCCGACGAGTCCACCCAGTCCATCGTGATCGACGCTGCCCCCGAGCAGATCCTCGCGGTGATCGCCGACTTCGACTCCTACCCGGAGTGGGCGAACGGGGTGAAGCAGACCGAGGTGCTGAAGCGGGACGACGACGGCCGGGCCACCGAGGTCGAGTTCGCGATCGACCAGGGGCCCATCAAGGACGACTACGTGCTCGGCTACACCTGGCGGCCCACCGGCGTGTCCTGGACCCTGCTCAAGGGCACCATGCAGAAGGCGCAGGAGGGCAGCTACGAGCTGACCCCGACCGGCGCGGGCGTCCAGGTCACCTACACGCTCTCGGTGCAGCTCGTCGTGCCGATGATCGGCCTGTTCCGCCGCAAGGCCGAGAAGGTCATCATGGACACCGCGCTCAAGGAGCTCAAGCGCCGCGTGGAAAGCGCTGGATGAGCGCCGCACTGCTGCTGTTCACCGGCAAGGGCGGGGTCGGCAAGACCACCCTGGCCGCCGCGACCGCCGCCCGGCTCGCCGAGAGCGGGCGCAAGGCGCTCGTCGTGTCCACCGACCCGGCCCACTCGCTCGGCGACGCCTTCGGCGTGCGCCTGGGCGCCGTGCCGACCGAGGTGGACCCGGACGGGCTGACCGGGCTGCACGCCGCCCAGGTCGACCCGCGCGCCCTCGTCGACGACGCCTGGACCGAGCTGCGCGGGCACCTGCGCACCGTCCTGGCCGGGGCCGGGGTGGACGAGCTGGACGCCGAGGAGCTGACCGCGCTGCCCGGCGTGGAGGAGCTGCTCGCGCTCGGCGAGGTGCGCAGGCTGGCCGCGGGCGGGCCGTGGGAGGTCGTGGTCGTCGACTGCGGGCCCACCGCCGAGACCCTGCGGCTGCTCGCGCTGCCCGAGGCGTTCGCCGGCTACCTGGAACGGCTGTTCCCGACCCACCGCAGGGTGGTGCGCGGCCTGCTGGCCGGGGCCGCCGGGAGCGGCGCGGTCGACCGCTGGGACGCCACCGCCGACGCGCTGTCCCGGCTCGCCGAGCGGCTCGACGCGCTGCGGGGGATGCTGACCTCGGACGACACGGCCGTGCGGCTCGTGCTCACCCCGGAGCGGGTGGTCGCGGCCGAGACGCGGCGCACGGTGGCGGCGCTCGCGCTGCAGGGCGTGCGGGTGTCCGGGCTGGTGGCGAACCGGCTCGTGCCCGCCGTCGGGGCGGACGAGAGCGGCGCCGCGGCCACCTGGCTGCGGACGCGGCGCGCCGAGCAGGACGCGGTGCTCGCGGACCTGGCCGACCTCGGCGGGGTGCGCGCGGTCGAGCACCGGGCCGCCGAGCCGGTGGGCGTCCCGGCGCTGCTGGAGGTGGCGCGCGGGCTGTACGGGGACGAGGACCCGGTCGGGGGACCCGGCGGGTCGGGGGCGCTGACCGCGGTGGAGCGGGACGGTGACGAGTACGTGCTGCGACTGGCGCTGGCGGTCGGCGAGTCCGACGTGGACCTCGCGCGGGTCGGCGACGAGCTGGCCGTGACCCTGGACGGCAGGCGCAGGCTGGTCCCGCTGCCGCCGCTGCTCAAGCGGTGCCTGGTGACCGGGGCCGAACTGGACGACTGCGGGTTGGCGGTGCGGTTCCGCCCCGACCCCGAGCTGTGGATGCGGTGAGCGGCGTGGCCGATGCCAAGCTGGTCGAGGAGTTGCGGCTGCTGCTGGACGCGGCGGCCGAGCGGGCGGAGCCGTGGCTGCACCGCGTCGCGGCGGCCGAGGACGGGCACGACCCGGCGGCGTGCGG
>NZ_JBQGCX010001278.1:0-2305 GCF_052038725.1 Actinosynnema sp. | reverse complement strand
GCGCTCGACCCGGCGTGACCGGTCCGCTCCTGTCCGGACTCCACCGGCGCGTCCACCCCCAGCAGCGCCCGCGCCCGCGCGGGGCGTCCCAGCCCCACCAGGGCGTGGGCTCGCAGCAGGTTCGCCTCGGCCGTGTCCGGGAGGGCGCGGAGCAGCGCGTTCGGGTCGCCCAGCCGGTCGACGTCCAGGTCCCACCTCGGGCTCGGCAACCCGCCCGCGCAGTCCCGCCCGCTCGGCAGCGGGGTCTCCCCGACCCCCTCGGTCCAGTGCGAGAGCGGGGGCACCGCGCCCAGCCCCGCGTCCACCAGCGCCGCCGTGGGCTCGAACAGCTCCGACACCACCGGCCGCTGCCGCCCGTCGCGCAACGACGCGATCTCCCGCAGCACGCCGTCCAGCTGCCGGTCCATGTCGACCGCCGCCGCGAACCGCCGCGCCGGGTCGGGGTGCGTGGCGCGGTCCAGCGCGTGCCCGAACGACTCCAGCCCCGACCGCAGCGCCCCCGGATCGCCGACCGCGTCGGCGCTCGCCGCGGCCAGCCGCCGCAGGGTGTGCCCGAGCGCGTGCAGGTCCGAGCGCGGCGTGACGCCGTCCGCGGCGATCTCCGCCGCGTCGACCTGGAACCCCCTGGTGCCGATGATCGCCACGCGCTCGCCGATCCGCCGCACCGCGCCCAGGTCGATGACCTTCACCCGGCTGTCCCCGCCACCCACCCGTCCGGGGCGCAGGATCACGTTGTCGGGCTTCATGTCGCAGTACACCAGCCCCCGCCCGTGCAGGTAGCCGAGCGCGGACAGCACCTCTCGCCCGATGGTGACGACGTGCTCGGCCAGCAACCGCTCACCGAGCGCGACCCCGGTGGCGACGTCCTGGAGCACGAGCCCGTCCACGAACTCCATCACGAGGTACACCCGGTCCTGGCCGGAGCGCCGATCGCGGTGGGTCACGAAGTTGACGATCCGGACGATGCTCGGGTGGTCGACGGCGGTGAGCGCCCGCCGCTCGGCCTCGGCGAGCGGCGTGTCGTCCGCGCTGATCATCCCCTTGAGGACCACGAGGTTGTCGTCCAACCGCCGGTCGCGCGCGAGGTAGACCCACCCGAGGCCGCCCTGGGCGAGCGGCCCGACGACCCGGTACTGGCCGCCGACCTCGTCGTCGCGGCGCAGCGCGGGCAGGAACGAGTAGAAGTGCCCGCAGGTCGGGCAGTAGCCCTCGGGCAGCGCGGGCTGACCGGCGTACCCGGCCCCGATCTCCTGCGCGCACCCGCCGTTGCCGCAGAGCCGCCCCCTGGTGCGGGTGCGCGGGTTCTCCTGGACGCGGCTGAGGGGTTCGGGGAACGAGAAGACCGGCAGGGACAGGTGCTCGCGCCCGGTCCCCGACGTCGACGCGCCCCGTGGCCGACGGCCCTCGGCCAGGTGAACCCGAGCGGGGGCACGGGCCTCCCTGCCGCAGGTGTCGCAGAACCCGGTGGCCTCGATCGTCCCGACGCAGCCGGGGTGGGAGCACGCGGTCACGGCGCGACCTCCTGACGGGTGAACCCGTTGTCCCCCAACGGTAATCGGGTGAGCACCCCACCGGCATCCGCCGAACGCGGGGTGATCACGTCTTCCCCATGACCGCGTGCAGGTGGGCGAACACGGCCGCGTGACAGGCCTGCGGGTCAGCCGGGAGCCGGGACAGCAGCCCGCGGGCCCGCCGGTACAGTTCCCCGAGTTCGAGGTCCTCCTCGTGCCCGTGGTCGGCGGCCAGCTCGGCCGACGCGTCGAGCAACCGCCGCAGGCCCTCCAACTCGCGCACGGCGCGGGCGAGCCGCCCCTCGGCCTCGACCCCGTGCCGCTGCACCCGCCGCTCCAGCGCCACCAGCCCGGCCTCGTCCAAGGAGGCCCGCAACCCCATGAGGTCGACCCGCAGCCAGTGCGCCTTGGCCGGACCACCGGTCGCGCGCTCCAGGTGGGCGAGGTCCCGGATGCGCGACCCGAGCGCGACGAGTCGCCCGGAGTGCTCGTCGGCCTGCCAGGCGCGCACCGAGGCGAGCGCGGGCGCGTCCCCCCGGTGGAACCCGAGCGCGACCCTGGTGCCGCTCCTGACCAGCGGCTTCACCACGTGTTCGAGCAGCTCCCCCGGATCGGCGGCCGCGTCGACCCCGCTGACGACCACCGTCACCGGCCCGCCCCGCTCCCCTGGCGCGCTCTCACCCCCGGTCGTCACCCGCTCCCCCGGCCCATCCTCACGCCCGGTCGTCACTCGCCCATCCGGGTGTCCCCCACCCCCCGGGAGCCACTCCACCTGAGCCCCGAGCCGCCGGTGC
>NZ_JBQGCX010001277.1:0-5042 GCF_052038725.1 Actinosynnema sp. | reverse complement strand
CCGGGTAGTCGTCCCGGTGGTGCAACCTCTGGAAGATCACGAAGATCCGCTCAGCGTACTCCGGATCGATGCCGATCCCGTTGTCGGTCACGGTGAACGTCCAGAACTTACCCGTTCGCTCCACCCCGATGTCCACCCTCGGCGGCTGCTCCCCGTGGAACTTCAGCGCGTTGCTGATCAGGTTCCCGAACACCCCGCTGAGCAGCGACGACTCCCCGCGCACGGTCGGCAACCCGCTGTGCGTGACCACCGCGCCCGTCTTGGCGACCACCTCCGAGTAGCTGTCCACCACCTGGTCGACCAGCTCGCCGCAGTCCACCATCGTCTGCTCGCGGGTGATCCGCCCGACCCTGGAGAACGCCAGCAGGTCGTTGATCAGCACCTGCATCCGCTTGGCCCCGTCGACCGCGAACTGGATGTACTGCTCGCCGCGCGCGTCCAGCTGCCCCGAGTAGCGCCGCTCCAGCAGCTGGCAGAAGCTCGCCACCTTCCGCAGCGGCTCCTGCAGGTCGTGCGAGGCCACGTACGCGAACTGCTCCAGCTCCGCGTTGGACCGCTGCAGGTCCTTCAGGTCGGACACGATCCGCCTGCGCATCGCGTCCACGTCCTCGGCCAGCATGACCGTCTCGCGCGGCCCGCTGGTCTCCACCGCGTGCCCGTAGTCGCCCTCGGACACCTCCCTGACCTGCGCGGCGAGCGTGGCCAGCGGCCGGATCAGGATGCGGTGCAGCACCACCGCGACCCCCGCGATGATCACCGCGAGCAGCGTGCCCAGCGCGATGCACAGCCACAGCAGCCGGTCGGCGGTGAGGTCCAGCTCGGCCCGCGCCGAGTCCACGTCGCGGGACATGTCCGCCTGGAGCTGGTTCACCGACCGCCTGACCTGGTCGAACAGCTCCTTGCCCACGGTCGTGCCGCCCACGCCCTGCTGCGGCTGCCCGTTCTCGGTGACCTGCGAGATCAGCGGCTCGGCGTACTGCTCGCGCCAGTCCCGCGCGATGCCGCGCGTCTCGGCCAGCCGCGCCAGCAGGTCCGGCCGGGTGGACCCCAGCGCCGACGCCACGCCCCGCGCCGCGGTCTCCTCGGCCTCGATGCCGCGCGTGTACGGCGTCAGGAAGTCCGAGGACGCCGACAGCGCGTACCCGCGGAGCCCGGTCTCCTGGTTGACCAGCGCCGCGTCCATCTCGATCACCAGCCGCCTCGCGGGCCCGATCTGGTCGAGCACCACCGCCCGCTGCTTGTCCAGCGAGTTGAGCGCGAAGCCGATCGCGGTGACCGCCCCGCCCGAGACGAGGATCAGGATGGCCACGGCCGCGGCCAGCAGCCTGCTCGCGGGCCAGCGGTCGCGGTAGTTCATAGTCAGCTCTGCTCCGATATCAACAGCACGGCCATGTCGTCGTCCAGTTCCCCGCCGTTCAGCTCCTTAACCCGCGAGATCAGCGAGTCCAGGAGCTCGTCGGGATCGATCGCCCCGCCCCGCGCCCCCGCGCGGACCTGGCCGATCAGCTCGATCAGCCGCTCCGAGCCGAGCCGCTCCGAGTCGTTGCCGATCCGGCCCTCCACGAGGCCGTCGGTGTAGATCATCAACGACCAGTCGGGCGGCAGCTCGACGTCCAGCGCGTCCCACTCGCTGTCCGGCAGCACGCCCAGCGGCAGCCCCGCGCGCGTCCTGGGCAGCTCGACGATCTTCTCGCCCGCCATCAGGATCGGCTCGGGGTGCCCGGCCAGGAACACCCGCGCGGACCGCCGGTCGGGGGCCACCGAGATCATGCACGCGGTGGTGAACAGCCCCGGCTGGTGCCGCTCCAGCTCCAGCAGCTCGTGCATCGTGTGCAGCACCCGCTCGGGGGTCTGCTCGGCCAGCAGCAGCGCGCGCCACGCTATCCGCAGCAGCACGCCCAGCGCGGCCTCGTCCGGGCCGTGGCCGCACACGTCGCCGATGATCACGTGCAGGGTGCCGTCGTGGGCCTGCACGGTGTCGTAGAAGTCGCCGCCCAGCAGCATCCGGCTGCCGCCGGGCCGGTACCGCTCCTTCACCAGCGGCGCCGGTCCGCGCAGCAGCGGCGACGGCAGCAGGCCGCGCTCCAGGCGGGTCTTCTCGGCCGCGTGCAGCTTCTCGTCCCGCAGCTGCCGCTGGGTCTCCTCGGCCTGCTTGCGACCCACCGCGTACCGGATGCCGCGCAGCAGCGCCGCGCCGTCGACCTGCCCCTTGACGAGGTAGTCCTCGGCGCCCGCGGCGACCGCGCGCATCCCCTGGTGCTCGTCGTTGAGACCGGTCAGCACGATGATGGCGGCGGGCGCGGGCTGGGCCAGCAGGTCCAGCAGCCCGTCCAGGCCGGTGGTGTCGGGGAGTCCGAGGTCGAGCAGGACGCAGTCCGCGCCGGACAGCTGCGTCGTGGCCTCGCGCAACGTGCGCGCGCGCAGCAGCTCGACGTCCGCCCCGACCTCCTCCAGAAGTGCTTCGACCAGGATGGCGTCGCCCTCGTCGTCCTCGACGAGAAGCACGCTGATGCGGTCGACCGCGCTCATGGGCACGTGCGGGACCCTAGCTGAACCTGATCAGCCGGTGGACGGGCAGGGAAGCGTTCCCGGTGGCGGCGTGTCGCGGGGCGGCGCGCGAGCCCGGAGCGGCATGTCCGAGGATTCCCGTCGTGAGCTTCTCCGAGATGGTGGCGTTGACGCCGAGGCTGCCCCGGCGCGGCCGGGGGATCTGGTACGGACTGGCGATCGAGTTGATCTGGCCGCTCCTGGTGCTGTTCGTCCGGATGCGCATGACCGGGCGCGAGAAGGTGCCGAAGACCGGCGCGGTGCTGCTCGCGTCGAACCACCTGTCGAACGTGGACCCGATCCTGCTGACCGCCTACGCGCTGGCCTCCGGGCGCATCCCGCGCTACCTGGCGCGGGCCAACCTGTTCACCGCCCCGGTGATCGGCGCGGTGATGCGCTCCGGCAGGCACATCCCGGTGGACCGGGGCAGCGCGCGGGCCGGGTTGGCGCTGGACGCGGCGCGCACGGCCCTCGCGGAGGGCGAGTGCGTCGGGGTGTACCCGGAGGGCACGTTCACCTCCGATCCCGACCACTGGCCGATGCGCGGCAAGTCCGGGGTGGCGCGGGTGGCGCTGGCGACGCGGACGCCGGTGGTGCCGGTCGCGCAGTGGGGGCCGGAGCGGCTCCTCCCCGAGGGCTCGGCGCGGCCCCGGCCGTGGACGAAGGTGCAGATCACCTGCGGCGACCCGGTGGACCTGTCGGACCTGTACGGCAAGCCGATGACCAAGCAGGTGCTGGACGAGGCGACGGCGCGGATCAGGGCGCCGATCACCGGGCCGCTGGAGGGGCTGCGCGGCGAGCCCGCGCCGAAGCGCGAGCTGGTGGACCGGGCGGACGCGCGGCGGGTCGCGGACGTGGTCCCGGAGCAGGAGCCCGACGCGGGGCGGCGGATCGCCGAGTGATCGGCCGGTGGACGGCGGAAACCGGTGTTTCCGCTGTTCACCGCGTTTTTGTTCCACCCTGCGGGAAGCGGTGACGGTGCGCGCCGGGGTCGTTACGTTCGGGTGAACATTGTTCTCAGCGCACCCCGGAGCGTGCTGGCGTGGACGATCGCACCTGGTTGACGGAGGACTGGCTCGCGGTCCTCGCGGGCCTGCTCCTGCTCGCGCTGGCGCTGACCGGCGCCATCCCGCCCGGACTGATCCCGTGAGCGCCGAGGAGCGGGCGGTCGAGCGGACCGGCGCCGAACCGGGGGAGCGCTCGCCGCTGGGCCTCGCGGTCCTCGGCGCGCTGGTCGTCCTGGCCCTGTCCGCCGCCGCCCGGCACCTGTCCGAGACCGTCCCCGACGCCACCGAGGGCACCTCCTGGGAGGGCGTCGGGGCGGCCGTCGAGTTCCCCGTCTACGCCATCGCCCTCGGCCTGCTCGGCAACGCCCTCCTGGGCGCGCTGGGCGTGCGCGACCGCCTGGCGGGCGGCTTCCGCACCGAGTTCTTCATCAAGACCGGCCTGGTGCTGCTCGGCGCCTCGATCAACCTCGCCGTCCTGGCCGACGCCGCCGGTCCCGCGCTGGTCCAGTCCGTCGTGCTGATCAGCCTGGTGTTCGGGTTCTCCTGGTGGCTCGGCGGCAGGCTCGGGCTGGACGAGAAGCTGCGCGCGCTGCTGTCGGCGGCCGTCGCGATCTGCGGGGTGAGCGCGGCCATCGCGGCGGCGGGCGCGGTGCAGGCCAAGCGCGAGCAGCTGGCCTACAGCGCCAGCCTGGTGATCGTGGTCGCCCTGCCGTCGATCTTCCTGCTGCCGCTGGCGGCGACCGCGCTGGGCCTGGACCCGCGCACCACCGGCGCGTGGATCGGCGGCAACATCGACACCACGGCGGCCGTCACGGCGGCGGGCGCGCTCGCGGGGGAGGAGTCGCTGCAGGTCGCCACGATCGTCAAGGTCACCCAGAACGCGCTGCTGGGCGTGGTCGCGGTCGCGCTGACCGCGTACTTCGCGCTGCGCGTGGAGGGGCGGCGACCCGAGGTGTCGGCGGGGCGGCAGCTGTGGGACAGGTTCCCGAAGTTCGTGCTGGGCTTCCTGGCCACCTCGGCCATCGCCACCGCCTACCTGGCCACCGCCGACCCCGCCTCGGGCAAGGCGGCGATCGGGGTGGTCAACGACCTGCGCACGTGGTTCCTCATCCTGGCGTTCACCAGCATCGGGCTGGAGTTCCGGGTGGGCGCGCTGCGCCAGGCCGGGTGGCGGCCGATCGGGGTGTTCGCCGCGTCGACCGCCGTGAACGCGCTAGCCGCGCTGGGGCTGGCCCTTGCGCTTTTCTGACTCCCACCGCAGGTAGCCGCCCGCCGCCGCGGACAGGCTGGTGAGCAGCCACACGCCCACGCCCGCGTCGTCGGTCACGCCGATGATCGGCAGCAGCTCGGGCAGCAGGTCGACCGGGGACACGATGTACACCAGCGCGAACGCCCACGCCGCGAGCTGACCGCCGCCGATGCCGTACGCCTTGCGGTCGCGCAGCATCAGGGGCACCGCCCTGGCCCGGTCGACCACCGAGCCCAGCG
>NZ_JBQGCX010001276.1:0-3398 GCF_052038725.1 Actinosynnema sp. | reverse complement strand
GGGCCGGAGCTGACCGAGGCGGAGGCGGTGCGGCGCCTGGACGAGACCGAGCTGCCGTTCCGGTTCTTCCGGCCCGCCGGGACCCGGCGGGGAGCCGTGCTGTACCGGCGGTGGGACGGCGACTACGGGTTGCTGGCGGCTGGCTGACCCCCTGAACTCCCTGCGGAACCAGCGCTCCGCAGGTCGCGGGGCGAAGCCGCGCGAGAACCACCAACCGGTCACCCTGAACTCCCTGCGGAACCAGCGCTCCGCAGGGCCCTAACGTGAAAGATGCCCGCCCGAGCGCCGCCCCACCCGGCCGGCCTCGTGACACCCCGGTCAGCTCACCCCGGTCCGCCAGCGCGGCACCGGGGTGATGCTGTCCTCGGGGATGTCCGCGTCGAGCGGCTCCGCGGCGCCCTTGAACCGGGTCAGCTTCTCCGCCGACAGGCAGAACACCTTGTTCCCCCCGGCTTCCGCCCACTCGGCGATGCCGTCGTGCGGGAGCGGGCGGCCGGAGGCGGCGAGGACGGCGTTGCCCGCCCTCTTCCCCAGCAGCAGCCCCGGTTCGGCGAGCAGCGCCACGTGCGGGAACACCTCGCGCAGCGACGCGACGGCCCGCAGCGCGAGCCCCAGGTCGGGCGCCGACCACATGTTGCCCAGGTACAGCCCGCCGGGTCGCAGCACCCTGGCGATCTCGCGCAGGAACGGCGTGACGGCCAGGTTCAGCGCGATCGTGCCGACCCGCGCGACGTCCATGACCACCACGTCGGCGCTGCCGTCCGCCGCGCCCCTGATCCCGGCCTCGCCGTCCTCGACCCGCACCCGCAGGCCGGGGACGGCGTCCAGCGCCAGGTGCTCCCGGACCAGCTCGACCAGCGGCCCGTCCAGCTCGTAGACCTCCTGCGCGGAACCGGGCCGGGCGTGCGCGAGGTACCGGGAGATCGTGAACCCGCCGCCGCCGACCTGGAGCGCGGACACCGGGTCGCCCTCGGGCCAGTGCAGGTCGAGCACGCGCGCCACCCAGCGGGTGTACGGCAGGTGCAGGTAGCGGGGGTCGTCCAGGTCCACGCAGGACTGGAGCACCCCATCGACCATGAGCAGCCACCCGCGCTCCCGGTAGGGCGCGGGCGCGAGCTGCGCCGTCCCGAACCGGACCTGCCGCTCGACGCCCCGACGCTGTTCCACGCGCGCCACCCTAGACCGCCGCCGGGCCGCGCCGGGCCGGAACAGCCCCGGTCCCGGTCGCGGTCACGGTCGACGGGGCAGCGCCGCCTCCGCCTCGCCCAGCACCCGGTCGAGCCGCTCCACCGCCTCGTCAACGGCGAGCGCCGCGTTCTCCAGCGCGCGCACGGCCGCGTCCGCCGCCTCGGCCCTGGCGCTCGCCTCGGCGGCGGCCTCGCGGAGGGACGCGGCGACCTCGTCGGGCGCGACCGCCGCCAGCTCCAGCGCCCGGTCCGCGACGCGTGCCGCCCGCCGCCCGGCGTCCTCGCCGCGCTCGCACCCGTCGTTCTCGGCCACCCACCGGTCGAGCCCGGCCAGCACCTCGGGGAGCTGGTCGCGCAGCGCCTCCACCTGCGCGCGCCCCAGGTCGACCTCGCACCGCGCCCCGCCGGTCTCCAGGACCAGGCAGGCCGACTCCGCGTGCCGCCGCGCCCACAACCCGACCGATCCGCCCGCGCTGAGGTCGATGGTCACCGAGTTCCCGCTCATCAGCCGTCTCCGTTCGCGCACCGCGCGGGGTCTGCGGTGTGCCCCACGCCACAGCAGCCATGCTAGGCATAATGCCGCGCTTGATGTCAGCACCCGAGCCGACTCGAACGGGTGATCTCGGAATAAGCCGAACGAGCCGAGATCATGAGGAGCGACTGATCGGAGGACCCCCGTGCGCCCCACCGTGCGCAGCCGCCGCCTCGGCTCCCGCCTGGGCGACCACCGGCAGCAGAACAACCTGTCCGGCACCGAACTGGCCGCCCGGCTCGGCATCCACCAGGCCACCTGGTCGAAGATCGAGACCGGGAAGACGAAGGTCTCCCCCGCCCTGCTGGCCCGCACGGCGGAGATCCTCGACATCCCGGCCGAGGCGATCGCCCAGCTCCAGGAGCTGCACCGCAGGGCCGACGAGCCCGGCTGGTGGCAGGACTACGGCGACATCCTGTCCGAGGCCGTGCAGATGCTGATCGAGCTGGAGGCCGACGCGTCCTGGATCCGCACCTACGAGGGCCAGGTCATCCCCGGACTGCTCCAGACCCGCGAGTACGCCGAGCGCGTCATCACCGCAGGGTCGCCGCACATCCGGGTCTCGGACATCGACCGGTACCTGGAGCTGCGGATGAAGCGCCAGAAGCAGCTCAGCGAGGACCTGCGCCTGACCGCCGTGATCAGCGAGGCCGCCATCCGCCAGCAGGTCGGCGGCCCCTCCGTCCTGCGCGCGCAGCTCCAGCACATCGCCCGAACGGTCCGCGAGCACGACGTCACGGTGCAGGTCGTCCCGTTCACGGCCGACGCGCACGCCGCGCTGGGCGACTCGTTCGTGATCATCCAGTGGCCCGACGAGACCGACCCCGAGGCCGTCTACGCTGACGGTGTGACCTCCTGGACGGTGCACGAGCGCAGCGGCATCGTCCGCAGCTACCTGCACGCGTTCGCCTCCGCGCAGAGCCAGGCCCTGTCGCCCAGGGAGTCACTGGACCTCATCCACGACGTGATCAAGGAGCTGGGATGACCTGGCGCAAGAGCAGCCACAGCACGGCCACCGGCAACTGCGTCGAGATCGCCCTGACCGCGACCGCCGCGCACGTCCGCGACAGCAAGAACCCCGGCGCGGGCGCGCTCACCATCCCCGCGCCCGCCTGGGCCGACTTCCTCCGCGCCGCCAGGGCCCGCTGACCCCGCTAGACCGCCAACGCCTCCCGCACGTCCTCGGCGAGCTTGCGCATCGCCTCCCCCGGTTCCACGTCCACCTCCACCGAGGCCCGCCAGGCGTGCCCCTTCCAGAGGGACCAGGGCGCGATCTCCCAGCGCAGGGAGACGGCGCCGCGGCCGTCGTGGGTGGCCGTCAACACGAGGTCGTGGTCCAGGCTCTCCCAGACGTGCACCCCGACCCAGCCCCGGAACGACTCGGCCAGCTCGGCCAGGAAGTCCGGCAGGGCGGTGCCGTCCAGGCCCAGCGCCACCGTCTCCGGCAGCAGGGCCTCCATGCCGTCCGCGCGCAGCCGCACCGCGACCTTGGGCAGCGGGTAGTCCGGGTCGATGTTCCCAGGGCTCCACAGCAGCACCGAGCCCAGGTCCACGACGGGACCGACCGGGCCGCCCCCGCCGCCCTCTCCGCCCGCGCCGTCCTCCGGTCTCGCCACTAGTGCCCCTCGTGCTCGGCCTCGGCGTCCTCCGCGTCGGCGAAGTCCGTCACGCCCGTCACC
>NZ_JBQGCX010001275.1:0-2760 GCF_052038725.1 Actinosynnema sp. | reverse complement strand
TCCCAGCGGCGCTTGCGCAGGGCGGGCAGGGTCGTGGTGATCACCGCGCCGACGAAGCGGTCCAGCGAGCGCGCGCCTGCCTCCCCCTCGGCGAGCGCGCGGACCGGTCGGTCCAGCTGCGCGAACGGTTGCAGGATGGTGTAGTCCTCGAACAGCCCGCGCCACTCCGCGACCTCGTCGCCCAGGTGCACCGGGTGCGCCACGCCCACCCGCGCGTCGTCGGGCAGGTCCACGGCCTCGTCGCGCGCGTCCGCGAACCCCCGGTCCTCCGCGACCCGGAACGCCCCGCCGCCGTCGACCACCCACACCAGCCGCCGCACCAGGTGCACCACCAGCGGGTGCCCGACCAGGAAGTCGCGGAACTCCGCCGCGCTCCACCGCCTCCCCTCCACCATCGCCGCCTCCAGGCGGGCGATCTGGAGCGACGCCACCGTCCGCACGTCCTTCTTCAGCTGCCCGAACCGCTTGCTCGCCGCGGGCGCCAGCTCCGGGTCGTCCTTCGCGCCGGGCTTGGGCAGCGACTTGAGCCGCTTGCCCGCCTCGTCCAGCACGAACGGGCGCAGCGACTCGTCGAAGCCCACGGTGAACCGGCGCGGCCCGTAGTCCAGGACCAGCGCGGACTCCTCGTCCAGGCCGAACGCGGGGACGAGCCGGTCGGCCAGCTGCTCGCCGGTCAGCCCGAGGTCCTCGGCGATCTCCGCGACCTTGCCCTCGGCGCGCGCCTTGAGGCCGGCGAACTTCACGCGCTGCGCGACGCCGTTGAGCGCGATCAGGGCGGTGTCGGTGCCGATCCCGGCCAGCACGTCGAGCCCGCGCACGGCGTTGTGGTGCTGCGACTGCCCCGGCCACGCCCGGATCAGCGGTTCCAGGCGCCGCACCACGCGGTCGTCGCCGAGCACGCCCAGCGCGGTCAGCGCCCAGGAGTCCTTGGCGGGCATGGCGTTCAGCTCCCAGAGCTCGAACACCGCCCACGCGAACTCCACCAGGGACGTCGGGTCGCACAGCTCCCGCAGCGCGTCCAGCCCGGCGTAGTGGGTGTCGGGGCCGGTCATGGCGAGCATGGTGGTCACGTGCCGCACCGCCCCGTCGGGCAGCGCGCGGCCGTCGCGCAGCAGCAGCCGGGGCAGGGCGGTCACCTCGCACCACGCTCCGGGCACGGGCGGCTTGGCGGGCACGAGGTCCAGCGGGTCGACGGCGAGCAGCGCCTCCACGGCCGCGACGGCCTCGGGGGTGTGCTCGGCGGCGGCCACGCGGGCGTGGTCGGGGTGGCGGCGCAGCACCTCCTCGGCGGCGTCCCTGCGGGCGCCGGGGGCGCCGAGCGCGTCGGGCAGCAGCAGGCGCGCGGCCTGCTCGGGGTGGCGGCGGAGCCAGGCCGCGTACCGGGGGGCGGTGCTCTTGGGCCGCTGCAGGCGGGCCGCGACCAGTCGGGCCACCTCGACGGACTCCAGCGGCAGCAGCGCGTCGGCGTGCTTGGCCTCGGCGTTCACCAGCGTCAGCACGGGCGGGACGGCGTCGACGCCGAAGCGTGCCACCAGGAACATGCCGAACTCGGCCGTGTCCCACCGCTTCGGGTCGAGCACCAGGTCCGGCAGCAGGGGCCGCAGCTCGTCGACCGGACCGGCCGCGAACAGCTCCTGCCTGCGGTACTCGGGCAGCTCGCCGGCCAGGAACGCCTTCAGCTCCACCGGCCAGTCGCGGGGGCCGGTCGGCAGGAAGCAGGTGGGCGCGCCCCAGCGCTCGCGCTCGCCGTCGCGCCACCGCACGGCCCGGTGGGTCGGCTCGGGCAGCGCGACCACCGGGAGCGCGGCGGGCGCGCGCCCGGCGAACCAGGGCGGGTCGACCAGGAACGGCGGCAGGTCGGCCGGGTCCGCGACGGGCGTGGCGGCGTGCTCGGCGAGCACCCGCTCGGCGATCCGGGCCGCCGGTCCCGGCAGGTCGGCACGGGCGGCGAGGTCGTGGTGGCGCCGCAGGTGCCCCTCCAGCAGGTCGGTGTGCGGGGAGGCGGCGAGCCGGTCGAGCAGCAGCTCGGGGTGCTTGCGGCCCAGCTCCAGCAGGGCGGGCCCGACCCGCTTGACGTCCCGGTGCTCCAGGAGGGCGTCGACCACGGCCGGGGTGGTGAACTGCCGGAAGACCTCGATGACCCGGTCGAACACGAACGACTCCGGCCCCGTGCCCAGCAGCCCGGCCAGCTCCGGGGCGAAGTCGGGGCCGATCGCGTCGGCGAGGGTGGCGCTGATCCAGGGGTACTGGAGGAGGAAGCGGGGCGCGCCCGCGTCGAGCACGGCGCGCAGCTGGTCGAGGGTCCCGACCGAGTGCAGCAACCGGGTCCACTGGCTGCCCCGGTGGGCGGCCAGCGCGGTGATCGCCTCGTCGACCCAGTCCGCCCGCGCGGGCACGAGGTAGGCCGAGGCCGCCTTGGCGCGCTCGGTGGCGCGGCGCTCGGACAGCGCGGCCTCGGCGAGCGCGTGGTCGGCGTCCGGCGCGGTGGCGAGCAGCCCGCGGGCGCGCTCGGGGAACGCCTCGCCGTGCCAGCGCAGCGGCTTGCGGTCGTGCAGCGGGCCGCTGTGGCCGGAGTCGTCCACGCCGAGGCGGATCAGCGCGGCGGTCTCGTCGACGTAGCGGGTCGCCACGGCGGCCAGGTCGAAGGACTCCAGCGCCGCGCAGGCCGCGAACGCGAGCCCGTGGTCGCGGACCCAGGCGTCGACCACGTGCGCCTGCTCGCCGTCGGCGGCCAGCGCGGCCACCGCCGCCGCGCCGACC
>NZ_JBQGCX010001274.1:0-1676 GCF_052038725.1 Actinosynnema sp. | reverse complement strand
CAGGCGCTGCCGGAGGACGCGGGGCGCCTGGTGGACCACCTCGCCGCCTCGCTCTACGTCGACGACCCCGAGCTGTTCGGGTCCTTCGTGGACTGGAACGCCGACGCGCAAGCCGCGCGCGGCGTCCCGGTGGCGGCCTCGGAGGCGGCTGTGAACGCCATGTCGCGGGTGCTCGGGGACCACCCGCGCGCGCTCGTGCACCTCGATCACGGGCTGAGCGTGCTGCGAACGGGTTCCTGAGCCGCGCCCGCGCTGCCGAGCCGCGCGAGACCGCGGACCGCCGCACCCCGGCCCCGGTCGCGGCTCCGCCTGCTCGGTTCTTCCAGCCTGCGTCGTGCCACCACCCCACAGGTGTGATCTCCTTGAGGGGCCACGGCGGCTCTGCACCGCCGTCGTGGGCGATACCTGGGATGAGGTGTGATGACGTCTGCACGGCGGACCGAGGGGTTGAAGACGTCCACCCGCCAGCTCGACGGCGGCGTGGTGGTGTTCGAGGCGGTGGGGGAGGTGGACATCTCCACGGCGGACGACCTGCGCGAACCGCTGGTCGACCTGGCCGGGGGGATCGCGGCGGGCGGCGTGCTCGTCACCGACCTCAGCGGGATCGCGTTCTTCTCCTCGCCGGGCATCGAGGCGCTGCTGATCGCGGACAAGCGGGTGCGCGCGGCGGGTGGGCGGTTGCGGGTGGTCACCTCGCCGGTGGTGCGCAGGGCGCTGGTCGCGGTGGGGCTGCGCCAGGCGCTGGACATGCGCGACGCGCTCGACGACGCGTTGCGCGGTTGACCAGGTGTCGAACGGACCAGGACCGGTCACCCGTGAGCTGACGACCGAGGCGAACGCCCGACAGCGAGGTTGCCCGTGCTAGCCGAACCGCCCAACACACCGGGGTCCGACCCCGCGCCGGGTACCGGGGCGGTGGCCGCGCTGGACGTGGCGGTCGACTGCTCCGACCTCGCCGGGATGCGCCGAGGCGTCCGCGAGGCGCTGACCGACCTGGACAACCTGTTCGTGCAGGACGTCGAGCTGATCTGCACCGAGCTGGTGGCGAACGCGTGCGACCACGCGGGCTCCCCGCGCAGGCTCGTGCTGCTGCGCCAGGAGTTCGACGGCCTGCCCGAGGTGGTCGTCCAGTCCCACGACGGCAGCCCGGAGGCCGCGCCGCGCCTGGGCGTCTCCGCGCTCGGGCCGCACCGCGGCCACGGCATGAAGATGGTCGAGTCGCTGTGCCGCGACTGGGGCGTGCGCGTCGACGGGGCGACCAAGGTGGTGTGGGCGGCGCTGCGCGTGCCGTGACCGGGGTCCACACCGGACACCCGGTGAGCACCGCCCCGACTCCTCCCCGATCGCTTGTGAACCGATTCAACGCGGAACGCCGAACCCCGTCCCCCGGAAGTTAGATTCTCTAACGAAGAGGGTTGACGGGGTGATCTGGCTCACCTACTTTGGCTTGAACCGATTCAACCAGAGGAGTGAGGTCGATGTCACGACTGGCTCGCCGGGCGGGCGTTCCGCTCACTGCGGCGCTGCTGTTATCCGCGGCGCTCGCGGGGTGCGGCGGCGGCGCCTCGGACGACGGGTCGGTGACGCTCCGGTTCGTCTGGTGGGGCAACGAGGACCGCGCCAAGGTGACCAACCAGGCCGTCGAGGAGTTCCAGCGCCGCAACCCCGGGATCGAG
>NZ_JBQGCX010001273.1:0-6866 GCF_052038725.1 Actinosynnema sp. | reverse complement strand
TGGTGCTGGCCGACGCCCGCCGTGTAGACCGCGTCCGGGGACAGCGCGCCGATCCGCTCGATCACGTACTGCGGGGACAGGGTGCCGTCGTCGGGCCAGTCGTAGCCCAGCGGGAACGTGCCGCGCCAGGAGTCGATGAGCTCCCACCACGGGGTCAGGTCGGCGGCGTGCCCGTGCGCCTTCTCGTTGGCGACGGCGTCGATCAGCTCGGTGATGATCTCCTTGCAGTCGCCGACGATCGGCACGTCCGCGCGGCGGTTCTTGGAGATCTCGGCCGGGTCGATGTCGGCGTGCACGACCTGCGCCTCGGGCGCGAAGGACTCCAGCTGGCCGGTGACCCGGTCGTCGAAGCGGGCGCCGAGGGCGATGAGCAGGTCGGCCTTCTGCATCGCGGCGACGGCGGAGACCGTGCCGTGCATCCCCGGCATCCCCAGGTGCTGGCGGTGCGAGTCGGGGAACGCGCCGCGCGCCATCAGGGTGGTGACGACCGGGATGTCGTTCTCCTCGGCCAGGCGCAGCAGCTCGGCGGAGGCCTCGGCCTTGATGACGCCACCGCCGACGTACAGCACCGGGCGGCGGGCGGCGGCGATGAGCTTCGCGGCCTCGCGGACCTGCTTGCCGTGCGGGCGGGTGGTGGGCCGGTAGCCGGGCAGCCGCAGCTCCGGCGGCCAGGAGAACGAGGTGGTCTCCTGCAGGACGTCCTTGGGGATGTCCACCAGGACCGGGCCGGGGCGGCCGGTGGCGGCGATGTGGAACGCCTCGGCGATCGCCCTCGGGATGTCGGCCGGGTCGGTGACCAGGAAGTTGTGCTTGGTGATCGGCATGGTGATGCCGCAGATGTCGGCTTCCTGGAACGCGTCGGTGCCGATGAGCGGGCGGGACTGCTGGCCGGTGATGGCGACGACCGGGACCGAGTCCATGTTGGCGTCGGCCAGCGGCGTCACCAGGTTCGTCGCGCCGGGACCGGAGGTGGCCATGCAGACGCCGACGCGGCCGGTGGCCTGGGCGTAGCCGGTGGCGGCGTGGCCCGCGCCCTGCTCGTGGCGCACCAGGACGTGGCGGACCTTGGTGGAGTCCAGGAGCGGGTCGTACGCGGGGAGGATGGTGCCGCCGGGGATGCCGAACACGATCTCGCAGCCGACCGCCTCAAGGGAGCGGACGAGGGACTGGGCGCCCGTCACGCGGACGGGCGCGCCGCTCGGGGGCGCCGGCTTGGGCCGGGGTCCAGGGCGGGGCGACAGCGGCTCACCGGGGGCCGGTCGCGAGGTTGCGCTGGTCATCTGTCTGCCTCTGGGTCAAGGTGAGGAGCACGGTCCGGGCACGAAAAAACCCCCGCCAACCCGGATCTGTCGGGTCGTACGAGGGTCGCGCGTCGACGCAAGCTGTTCCGCTCAGGCGTCGACGCGCCTGCGAAGTACGAGAACGAGGTTGCGCTGCATGGCCCTGACGTTAACCGTGGAACTCGGGCAGCGTCAACTGTGCGGGACAGCACTCCCGGATCGTGGACGCATCGGGTGACGGCCTCGGGGTCGGCGTCACCGCCCGTGAGGTGGGGTGCGACCATCGCGGACGTGCCCAAGCTCGTGTTCCGCGTCCCCGCCACCGCCCTGCTCGCCTCCGGGCTGACCGCGATCTGCGTCACCCCGATGGCGCTGGCCGAGCCGGTCCTGTCGGTCCTGTACCTGCTGCCCCTGGGCTTCGCGTGGTGGGTGGTGCGCACCCGGACCACGGCGACCCCCGAGCGGCTGGTGACCAGGACCGCGTTCGGCGGGCGGGTCGTGGAGTGGGACGAGGTCAGGTCGCTGAAGGTGAGCGGGAAGGGCGGGCTGTCGGCGGTCGTCGCGGACGAGGAGCTGGTGGAGCTGCCCGCCGTGAAGCTCGCGCACCTGCCCGCGCTGGCCGCCGTGAGCGGCGGCCGGGTGGACGACCCGGTGGCGCGCGCGAAGGCGCTGGCCGAGGCCGAGGAGGCTCGGGCCGAGGCGGGCGCGGGTGAGGCGGGCGAGAGCGCCGAGCCAGCCGAGACCACCGACCAGGTGTCGCCCGAGCAGGTGAAGAAGGACACGGCCGACGCTGAGCAGTCCCCCGAGCAGTCCCCCGAGCAGCTCACCGGGCAGCCCGCCGAGCAGTCGCCCGAGCAGCCCGCGGGGAAGCCGGTCGCGAAGCCCGCCGACGACGTCTGACCCGGCGCGCAAGGGTCCGGGGTCCCCCGCCGCGCGGGACCCCGGTCGCGCCTCCCGAGGGCCGGGGTCCCCGATTCCGCAGCCGCCCGCCCCGTCCTCCCGACCGGGGCCGCCCGCTTACGTAGAGTCGGCCCGGTGACCCAGAAGTCCCGTCTGGCCTTCCTGATCCTGTCGCTGCTCGGGCTGGCGACCTCGGTCTACCTGACCGTCACCCACTTCCAGCAGGAGCTGCTGGTCTGCTCCGAGAACTCCCTGGTCGACTGCGGCACGGTCACCAGCAGCGAGCAGTCGGAGCTGTTCGGCGTCCCCGTCGCCGTCCTCGGCGCGCTGTTCTTCGCCTTCCTGACCGCGATCAGCCTGCCCTGGGCGTGGCGCGTGCCGCCGCTGCGCTGGGTGAGGCTGGGCGCGGTCGGCGTCGGCGTGCTGCTCGTGGTCTACCTCGTCGCCGCCGAGTTCCTGCTCATCGGCAAGGTCTGCCTGTGGTGCACGGTGGTGCACGTCGTCACACTGGCGCAGGCGGGCGTGCTGGTCCGGGGCGAGCTGAAGCAGGGGTAGCCTGGGGTCACCGCTCCCCGCACGGCCCCGGCGCCCACGACCGCACCGGACTGCCGCGCCGACGCACCTCGCGCCCGACGCGAAACCAGACCACGCCAGGAAACCCAGGAGGAGCTGTGCCCCCGCTCCGTTCCCGAACCACCACCCACGGCCGCAACGCCGCAGGCGCCCGCGCGCTGTGGCGCGCCACCGGCATGACCGACTCGGACTTCGGCAAGCCGATCGTGGCGATCGCCAACTCGTACACGCAGTTCGTGCCCGGTCACGTGCACCTGCGCGACCTCGGCGACATCGTCGCCGAGGCGATCCGCGAGGCGGGCGGGGTGCCGCGCGAGTTCCACACCATCGCGGTGGACGACGGGATCGCGATGGGCCACAGCGGGATGCTGTACTCGCTGCCCTCGCGCGAGATCATCGCCGACTCGGTCGAGTACATGGTGAACGCGCACCAGGCCGACGCGATCGTCTGCATCTCCAACTGCGACAAGATCACGCCGGGGATGCTCAACGCCGCGATGCGGCTGAACATCCCGGTCGTGTTCGTCTCCGGCGGGCCGATGGAGGCGGGCAAGGCGGTCGTGGTGGACGGCGTCGCCGTCGCGCCGACCGACCTGATCACCGCGATCTCCGCGTCCGCGTCGCCCGAGGTGGACGACGAGGGCCTGTCGGTCGTGGAGCGCTCGGCGTGCCCGACCTGCGGGTCGTGCTCGGGCATGTTCACCGCGAACTCGATGAACTGCCTCACCGAGGCGCTGGGCCTGGCGCTGCCGGGCAACGGCTCGACGCTGGCCACGCACGCCGCGCGCCGCGAGCTGTTCTCCGAGGCGGGCCGGGTCGTGGTGGAGCTGTGCAAGCGCTACTACGGCGAGGACGACGAGTCGGTGCTGCCGCGCTCGATCGCGAACCGCGCCGCGTTCGAGAACGCGATGGCGCTGGACATGGCCATGGGCGGCTCGACCAACACCGTGCTGCACATCCTGGCAGCCGCGCAGGAGGGCGAGGTCGAGTTCGACCTGTCCGACATCAACGCGCTCAGCCGCCGGGTGCCCTGCCTGGCGAAGGTGTCGCCGAACTCCGACTACCACATGGAGGACGTGCACCGGGCCGGTGGCATCCCCGCGCTGCTGGGCGAGCTGTACCGGGCCGGGCTGCTCAACGAGGACGTCACCACCGTCCACTCGCGCACGATGGCGCAGTGGCTCGGCGAGTGGGACATCAGGGCCGAGTCGCCGTCCGAGCGCGCGGTGGAGCTGTTCCACGCCGCGCCCGGCGGGGTCCGCACCACGCAGGCGTTCTCCACCTCGAACCGCTGGTCGAAGCTGGACACCGACGCGGTGGGCGGGTGCATCCGGGACGTCGAGCACGCGTACACCAAGGACGGCGGGCTGGCCGTGCTGCACGGCAACCTGGCCGAGTCCGGCGCGGTCATCAAGTCGGCGGGCATCGACGAGGAGCTGTGGCGGTTCGAGGGGCCGGCGCGCGTGGTCGAGTCCCAGGAGCAGGCGGTGTCGGTGATCCTGAACAAGGAGATCCAGGCCGGTGACGTGCTCGTGGTCCGCTACGAGGGCCCGTCCGGCGGGCCGGGGATGCAGGAGATGCTGCACCCGACCGCGTTCCTCAAGGGCGCGGGCCTGGGCAAGAAGTGCGCGCTGATCACGGACGGCCGGTTCTCCGGCGGCACCTCGGGCCTGTCCATCGGCCACGTCTCGCCGGAGGCGGCGGGCGGCGGGCTGATCGGCCTGGTGCAGGACGGCGACCGGATCCTCATCGACGTGCACGAGCGCAAGCTGGAGCTGCTGGTGGACGAGGCGGTGCTGGCCGACCGGCGGGCGAAGATGGAGGCCTCGGAGCGGCCGTGGCAGCCGGTGGACCGGGTGCGCCCGGTGACGGCGGCGCTGCGCGCGTACGCCCGGATGGCGACGGATGCGTCGAAGGGCGCGGTGCGCGACGTCAACCGCTGATGCGCTGACCTGGGGCGACACCCCGAACGCGCGAGGGGCCCGACCGGAGATCCGGTCGGGCCCCTGCTCGTCGTGGGGGCGGCCAGGGCGGGCGGTCCCGGTGAGCGGTGCGGGCCGGGGTCAGCGCAGCGCGAGGTGGGTGACCGCGGTTAGGCCCGCCGCGAGCAGCAGGCACAGCGAGGCCGCCAGCAGCGGGCGGTGGAACCACGGGCGCCGGTGGTCCAGGGAGACCCGGCCCGGTCCGGCGAACAGCACGCCGAGCGCCGCCGCCGCCAGCACGGCCTCGAACTCGACGCCGTCGGGCAGGAAGAAGCCGTTGGTGAAGTTGAGCAGCAGCACGTTCGCCATGACGCCGAGCACGCCCGCGGCGGCCAGCGGCGTGGCGAAGCCCAGGATCAGCAGCACGCCGCCGACCAGCTCGGTCAGGCCGGTCACCCAGGCCAGGAGCCCGGACTGCTGGTAGCCGATGCTGGCCAGGACCTTGCCGAACGCGTCGAGCCCCGGCCCGTCGAACAGGCCGAACACCTTCTGCAGGCCGTGCCCGGTGAACACCAGGCCCAGGCCCAGGCGCAGCGCGAGCAGGCCGACGTCGTGGCTCGCGGTCCAGGCGGGCGGCAGCTGCGCGGCGGGCAGGTCGTCGAAGCGGGACACCGGCTCGCCGGGGTCGGGCACCGGCGTGAACCCGGTCCCGGTGCCGGGCCGGTGCGGCTGGACGTCGTCCTCGGGCTCGTACCGGTCCTCGGGCTCGTAGCGGTTCTCGGGCTCGTAGCGGTTCTCCCGCTCGTACCGGTTCCGGGGCAGGTCGTCGCTGTCGAAGTAGCCGGTGCCGGTGCCGCCGGTGACCAGCGGTTTGGTGCCCCTGCCCTGCGCGGGCTCGGGGTCCGGTTCCTCGGCGTAGTGGTGTGCCCCCCTGGCCGTGGCGCCCGATGCGCGGAGTCCGTCGTCGGTGTAGCCGCCGGAACTTCCCCGGCGGTCGCCTTGATTAGCCACGGAACCGCACGGTAGGAGGTTCACCGGGAGACCGCGAGCGTCCGAACGGTCTAACCATTTGAGCCGAACGGCCCAATTGGCAGTTGTGAGGTGGAGAAATGCCGGCGGCCCGGCCCGAAAATCGGACCGGGTCACCGGCGGCGCCGTTTGCGACGCCTATCACGAAAAGATCACCGAGGGTTCGGGATCAGGGGCGCAGGCCACCGGTCAGGCCACCGATCAGCGGCAGGCCGCCGAGCAGGCCGGTCACGGTGCTCAGGCCCGGCAGACCGCCGGTCGCGCCACCGAGACCACCGGTCAGGCCGCCGACCAGCGGCAGGCCGCCGAGCCGGCCGGTCACGGTGCTCAGGCCCGGCAGACCGCCGGTCAGGCCACCGACACCGGGCAGGCTGCCGGTCAGGCCGCCCACGCCCGGCAGGCCGCCGGTCAGGCCGCCCACGCCCGGCAGGCTGCCGAGGGCGCCGGTGAGCTGGCCGAGGCCCGCGCCGCCGGTCAGCGGCAGGATGTTGCCCAGGAGGTCCTGGAGGCTGCCGAGCAGCTGGGACACCAGGCCGGTGGCGGAACCGAGGCTGCCCAGGCCCGGCACGGCGCCGGTGACGCCCCCGAGACCGGGGAGGCTGGGCAGACCGGGCAGGATGCGCTGCAACTCGGCGCTGGCGGCCTCCGCCGCGTCGGCGTGAGCCGCCATCGAGGGGTCGTTGAGCTGCGCGAGCGAGCTGCGCAACTGGTCGTTGGTCGACTGAAGGGCTGCCAGGTCGCTGGCCTGGGCCGCGCGCACCAGCGCCGCAGCCTGGCCGTCGATCTGCTGCACCGTGGACTGGTTCTGGCCGGAGACTTCGGCGGGAGCGGTCTCGGCCTGGGCCAGACCTGCCGAGGACAGCGCGAGCACACTGCCGGCGGCGGCGGCGACAGCGAATCGGGCGAGCTTGTTCATCTCTGGCTTCTCCTTGGATCGGATATGTCCGAGCCGGACCCCGAAACCATGACCCGAGTCGGCGCGGAGCAAATCTCGACCAATTGCGGAGAGCTACTAGATCGATTCGAACGGTAATTGCCGGCCGACAATGCCTCCCCCGTACGGGTGAGCCGTTTCGTCGGGGGACGATCGTCGCCCCGACTGCGCGGTGACGACCGTCCCCCACCTCAGTCCGCCCGGACGGACGCCGGTCGCACGTTCGGT
>NZ_JBQGCX010001272.1:0-4102 GCF_052038725.1 Actinosynnema sp. | reverse complement strand
CCCTGGACGCCCTGTGGGCGGCGCTGCCGCCGCTGCGGGCGGGGCAGGTGTGGGCGGCGGAGAGCCTGGCGGAGCACGACCCGGCGCTGGCGTGGTGCGCGGAGCAGCTGAGCGGGGCGCTGGTGCTGTCGCTGGACGGCGGGAGCGAGCTGGTGGCGTGGACGCGGCGGGAGCGCCGGGCGTCCCGGACGTGGGCGACGAACCCCGACGAGCCGGTCCGCCTCGGCCCGCACGGCGAGCGGCTGACCCCGAGGGGGTCGTCGGCGGTGTACCGGGCGGTGGTGCGCGGCAGGTGCCTGCCGTGGACGGCGGCGGACGAGGCGGTGGCCGTGGAGTTCGGCCACGCGGTGACCACGGTCGCGCTCAGGCACACCACGCACCTGACGGGGTTGAACGACGAGCTGCGCAGGGTGAACGCGGACCTGGACACGTTCACGCACGTCGCGGCGCACGAGATGAAGGAGCCGCTGCGCGGGATCTCGAACGCGGCGGCGTTCATCGGCGAGGACGCGGGCGAGGCGCTGGACGAGGTGACGGTGCGCAGGCTGGGCACGATCCAGGCGCTGGCGCACCGGATGGACGAGCTGATCAACTCCCTGCTGCACTTCGCCCAGCTCGGCCAGGCCGACCTGCGCCGGGTCTGGGTGGACCTGCGCGGGGCCTGCGAGCGCGCGCTGGAGATCGCGGGCCCGAGGCTGGAGGAGCGCGCCGTGTCGGTCAGCCTCCCGCCGACCGGCACCATGGTCTCGGCCGACGCGGACCGCCTGCAGGAGGTCCTGGTGAACCTGCTGGTGAACGCCGCGAAGTACGCCAGGGACGAGCCGGGCCGCACCGTGGAGGTGGGCCTGACCGACGACCGGGTCGTGCACGTGCGGGACAACGGCATAGGCATCCCGACCACCCACCAGCGCGAGGTCTTCCGCCTGTTCCGCAGGCTGCACCCCAGGGGAACCTACGGCGGCGGCCACGGCGCGGGCCTGGCGATAGTGGAACGCATCGTGTCCAGGCACGGAGGCGTGCTGACCCTCGACTCGGAACCGGGCGTGGGCACCACGGTCCGGTTCACCCTGGGGCCGGACCCGGAGGAGCCCTGACCGCGTCGCGCTTGCCACACGCTGGAGCCTGACCAGGACCGGCCCACGAGCGGGTCCGGTGGCCGCGACCCGCTCATCCCGGCCACCACCCCGCCCTGAGCCCCCTGGTCAGGGCACCTGCGTCCAGCTCAGCTCGCCGCTCTCCGACACCCCTGGCCCGCACCCCGCCGCCAGCTCCTTCACCTGGTCACAGCCCCCATCACCCACCCGTCCTCCCCGTCAGCGCCACGAAGTCCTCCACCAGCTCGCTCGCACTGATCACGTCCAGCTCCCCCAGCCCCAGCTGCCGCTCCCGCCCCCAGCGGTACCCGTGGGCCTCGTCGGACAGGAAGACCTCGCTCAGCTCCTGCTCGTCGCCGATCGCGTCCAGGTCCCCCGCGACCAGCCCCGGATCCAGGGTCACCACCGCGTACCGACCGCCCGGCACCGGCTTCACCAGGCCCGGTTCCACGCCCCCGTCCAGCGGCTCGGTGCGCTGCCAGCCCCGTGACAGCAGGGACAGCACCTCGCGCACCGGCAGCTTCGCGCCCTCGAACCGCCGCAGTCTGGTGTCCGCGCGCTCCTCCTCCGACAGCCGGTGGGCCGGGCGGGAGAGCTGGGGGAACGGCTGCAGGATCTCGTAGTCCGCGAACAGCTCCGACCAGGCCGCCAGGTCCCCGCCGAGGCGCAGCGGGTGCGCCACCAGCACGTGCTCGCCGTCCACCAGTTCGAACGGCTCGTCGGCGGGACCGGAGAGGGTGTTGTCCTCGGCCACCCGGAACGACCTGGTCGCCTGCCCGTCGACGGCCACCCACACCAGCCTGCGCACCAGGTGCACCAGCACCGGGTGCCCCACCAGGAACCGGGTGAACTCGTCCGCGCCCCACGCGCGCCCGCCGACCATGGCCCGCTCCAGCCTGCGCACCTGGTCGCCCGCGATCACCCGCAGGTCCTTCTTCAACGCAGCGAACCGCGCCCACGCCGCCTGCGCCAGCTCCACGTCGTCCTTCGCGCCCGGCTTGGGCAGCGCCTTGCGGCGGGCCCCGCCCTCGTCGGCCACGGTCGGCCGCAGCTGCTCGTCGAAGCCGACCAGGAACCGGCGCGGCCCGTAGTCGAGCACCAGCGCCTCGGACCCGGACAGGTCGAAGTGCGGCACGACCCGGTCGGCCAGCTGCTCGGGGGTCAGGTCGAGCTTGTCCGCGACCTGCGCGATCTTCTCGCGGGCCCGCTTCTTCAACCCGGCGAACCGGGCCTTGTCGGCGATGCCGTTGAGGTGGGTGAGCGCCACGTCCGTGCCGATGTCGGCCAGCACGTCCAGCCCGGCCACGGCGCGCGTGTGCCCGCCCTCCCCCGGCCACGCCCTGACCAGCGGCGACAGCCGCCGCACCACCTCGTCGTCCCCGACCGCGCCGAGCGCGGCCAGCGCCCAGCCGTCCTTGGGCGGCAGCGCGGCCTGCCGCCAGCGGTCGAACACCTCCCAGCCGAACTCGGCCAGCGACCTCCCGTCGCACGCCTCGCGGACCTGCGCCAGCCCCGCGTACGGCTCCCCCGCCGAGCACAGCATGAGCATCGTGACCACGTCGGCCGCCGCCCCGGAGGGCAGCGCCAGCTCGTGGCCGCGCACCCGGATGCCGGGCAGGGTCGCCACGTCCAGCCACGCCGGGTGCGCGGGCAGCTTCGACGGCAGCACGGTCAGCGGGTCGATCCGCAGCACCAGCGCGGTCACCTCGGCCGCCCGGTCGCCCCAGTGCGCGCGGGCCGTCTCGACCACCACGTCCCGCCCCTCGGCCTCGGCGACGACCGCCACCGCGTCCCGCGCCGCGCCGCGCGCCCTGCCCGCCTTGCCGAGCGCCGCGGGCAGCAGGAACGGCAGCGCCGCCGCGCCGTGCCTGGCCAGCCACGCCAACCCCTGCCAGCGCAGCTTCTTCTTGCCGAGCGCGTCGGCCATCAGGTCGGCCACCCGCTGGTCGAGCACCGGCGCGAACACCCGCAGCACGTCGGCGTTGACCGGCGCGAGCAGCAGCCGGTCCAGCGCGCGCAGCCCGAACCGGGCGAGGAGCGCCCGCCCCCACGAGTGGATGTTCCAGTTGTGCTTGGGCACGAACGCCCCCAGCAGCGGCAGCGCCACCTCCTCCGGCGCGTGCAGCAGGGTCATGTAGGAGATCGTGCCGACGCGCTGGAGCCCGCGCCGCAGCTCCTGGTCCCAGTCGACGGTCCGGTGGTACGGCACGTTGCGGTCGCTCTCGGCCGCCCACTCGCGCTCCTCGCCGGGCTTCCACACCAGCGCGGCCTCCCCGGCCGGGGCCAGGTCGGTCAGCGCGGGCGGGGCCTTGGGCCGGGGTCTGGTCCACGGCGGGCTGGTCAGCACCTCGGGCAGCAGCTCGGGCGGGGCCTGCGGCAGCACCGGCCCGCTGGGGACCAGCAGCGCCTCGGCGGCGGCCCGCTGGTCGTCGGGCAGCCCCGGCAGCACCTCGTCGGCCAGCTCCGGGAACGCCGTCAGGTGCGAGCGCAGCAGCGCGTCGACGGACGTGCCGCCCCCCGCCAGGGACTCGGCGAGCAGCCGGGCGGCGCGGCGCGGGTAGGCGCGCACGGCCTCCTGGAGCAGTGGCCGCACCCGCCGGTCCTCGGCCCGCTCGACCAGCGCGCGCAGCGCCTCGTCGGTGGGGATCGCGACCAGGTACCCGGCGAGCTTGCGGGTCGTGTCGGCGTCGGCGCGGTCGAACGCGGCGATGAACGCGCCCGCGGCCACCGGCCCGAGGGTGCGCAGCAGTGTCGCGGCGACCCGGTGGTCGCGGTGCAACCCCCACGTGCCCGCGTCCGCGAGCTCCCGCTCGGCCTGCGCGCGCGTGCTCGCGGAGCTGAGCAGCATGGCGGACTCCACGGTGTCCGCCCGCTGCGCCACGCCCGCGGCCAGCAGCTCGTCCAGCCAGCCCGTCTCGGTCGGCGCGAGGAACGCGGCGAGGACCCCGGCCTTCGGACCGCGCGAGCGCATCCCGTCCAGCAGGGCGACGACCCGCGCGTGCTCCTCG
>NZ_JBQGCX010001271.1:0-9242 GCF_052038725.1 Actinosynnema sp. | reverse complement strand
GGGGGCGGGGGGCGGGGGTCGCCGGGTGGGCTGGGGGGGGGGGGGGGGGGGGGGGGGGTGGGGGGGGGGGGGGGGGGGGGGGGGGGGGGGGGGGCGGGGGGGGGGGGGGGGGGGGGGGGGGGGGGGGGTTGGGGGGGCTGGGGGGGGGGCGGGAAGCTCATGACGGGCGACGGGCGACGGGCGACGGGCGACGGGCCTCAGGCCACGGGCAGCGAGGGCAGGAAGCGGGCAGCGGGCCACGGCTGGCGGCTGGCGGCTGGCGGCTGGCGGCTGGCGGCTGGCGGCTGGCGGCTGGCGATGAGAGGCAATTAGCGGGTGGCAGCGGGAGGCGTGAGGTTCGAGGCGGTTGGTGTGGCACAGGATCTCGGTTGAACGGACCGTTCAACCTTGCAAGGCGCGGGCTGGGCGCGGTTGTGGGCACCTGCTCGCGCCTGTGGCTGTGGCTGCGGCTGCGAGTGTGGCTGCGGGTGCGGGTGTGGCTGCGGGTGCGAGTGTGGCTGCGACTGCGGGTGCACCTGCGGATCAACACGAGGGGCCGCCCACCTGGGCGGCCCCTCGATGCTGGTCCTCGTCGCCGTGTGAGCGGGTTACTCGCCGATCACCGGCTTCGCCGCCTTCGGCGGCTCCTCGGCCAGGGGGTCGCCCTGGATGCGGACCTTGCGCTGGTGGTCCTTGCCGCCCTCCTGGCCTCCCATCGGGGCCATCGGGGCTCCGCCCATCATGCCCATGCCGCCGCCCGCGCCTCGCGCGCCGCCCGCCGGGGCGCCGCCGGGGGCGCCTGGCGCGGGAGCGCCTGCCGCCCCGGACGGGAGGACGCCGGACGCGCCGCCTGCCTGCATCGGCGGGGGGGTGGCGCCGCCTGCACCGCCCAGGCCGCCTGCGGAACCGGCACCGCCGAAGCCGCCGCCACCGCCGCCGAAGCTGGGCATCGGGCCGCCGCCCCCACCGGCGCCACCACCGGCACCGCCACCACCACCGAGGTCACCGCCGAACGGCTTCACGGTGGGGATCGGGGGCGTGGTCAGCGGGGGAACCGTGGGAGTCGTGTTGGTCGCGTGCGTGACGTCGCGCGCGGGCAGCGGGGTCACGCCGGTGACGCCGCTCCCGGCGGGCACCCAGCGGCCGGGTTCCCAGTGGCCGCCCGACGAACCGCCCGACGAACCGCCGGAACCGCCGTAGCCGCCCGAACCCGCGGAGCCGCCTGCCCCACCGCCGACCGTGGGCGGCCTGGACACCGACGAACCGCCCGTGGAGCCCCCGTAGGACCCGCCGACCCCACCACCGACCCCACCGACACCGCCACCGACCACGGGCGGCTGGGACACGACCGGCCTGCCGCCCGCGCCGCCGTACCCGCTGTCGTAGCCGGAACCGGCGCCGACGCCCGCACCGGGCCCGAGCGTGCCCGGCTGGTTCACCGCGGCCCCACCGCCCGCGCCGTTCGCGCCGCTGGTCCAGGTGCTCCCGCTGCCGTTCTCGCTGTACCGGGTGTTCGCCCCCCGGTCCATGTTCGCCAGCTGCTCGCCGGTCAGCCCGAGGCCGCCCGCGCTGAGCCGGGGGTTCCCGCCCGCGCCCGCCGCGCCCGCCGAGTTGGAGTGCGTCATCGCGGTGATCGCCTGCAGGACCTGCTTCGCGGTCTGCGCGATCTGCGCGACGGACTTGATCAGGTCGATGAGCTTCTTCAGCGAGGTCGCGAGCTTCTGCAGGAAGTCCACGAACTTCTTCGCGTAGTCGCACGCCATCCGCACGATGTCGCCGATGGCGGCGGCGATGGAGGCGCCGAAGGTCAGCCAGGACACCGACAGCCACTGGATGATCTTCATGACCATCTCGGACACGGCCTTGCCGATCAAGTCCATGATCGTCTTGCGGACGGTGCCGACCAGCTCGCCCGCGCCCTTGGCCGCCGTGGAGATGCCCTTGGCCGCCTTGGCCAGCGTCTCCAGGCCGGACGAGTGCTTGGTCGCGGCGGCCCGGTAGCCGTCGGCCGAGCGGCCCCGCCAGCCCTTCGTCTCCTCCACCGAGGTCCGCCGGTAGTCCGCGACGATCGACTCGACCTGCTTGGCCGCGTTGGCCCAGCTGTCGGACATCTTGGTGATCGCCTGCGGGTTGCCCAGCAGCGCGTCGAACGGCTCCTTCAGGAACGACACGTGCTGCACGGCCCAGCTGAACCCGGCCGAGACCAGCCCGCCCATGGGGTTGCTCGCCAGCCCGACCACGCTCATGGCCGCGTTGGCCATGCCGAGCCCGGCCGCGACCCAGTCGCCGCGCTCGATCGCGTCGGCGGTGCCCTTGACGTCGCCGACCAGGTTGGCCGGGTCGCGCTGCTGGGTGGTCGAGACGTCGGTGCCTGCCTGGGGGGTCATCCGCGCGCCTTTCCGGTGAAGCCGAACGCGTTGTCGAGGTCGACGTTCTCGTACAGGTCGGCGACCTCCTTGAGCCCCTGGCACATGTCGGCCACGGTCTCGGCGGCCTGGCCGAGGATGTCCTGGGAGACGCCCGCCTGCTTGAGCAGGAACTCGGCCAGGAACGACCCGAAGATCCCGAAGGCGTCGGTCGCCAGGGAGGGGTCGGCGGTCTGGGTCGCCGTGACCATGCGCTGCGTCAGCTGGTCGACCGTTCCCGCGTGCCCCCGGATCTGCTCCGGGCTCACGTTGAAGGAGTCGAACATCGATCTGTCCCCCGGCTCTTCTAGGCCATCACGTCTGGCGGGTTGGTGAAGTAGTCGTCGTCGGGCCTGGTGTCCCGACGCTGCACCTCGGGAGCCGGTTCCACCGGGTCCGTGCCGTCACCCGAATAGCCGTTCGGCATCCGGGACTTCACGAACTCCAGGGCCGGGCTGTCGCCGACCAGCTCGGACACGATCTCGACGACCTGCCCGGCGGCGGCGCGCTGCGCCTCGGCGACGGCCTTGAGCACGGCCGCCGCGATCCGCTCCGGGTCCTCACCGCGCAGCGCCGGGCGCATGATCAGGTCGGTCAGCGCGCCGGAGGCGTTCACCGAGACCGTGATCAGCCCGTCCGGGGAGGTGGCGCTGCCGCCCACCCCGCCGAGCTTCGCCTCGGTCTGCGCCGCCTCGCGCTTGGCCTGCTCGATCTTCTGCCCGTACTGCGCGAGCCACTGGTCCGGCTCCATCTGCACCCCTCATCGCACACCGGGCTCACCCGCCCTGTGCCGGTTCGACCCGTCGTCGTTCGATTCGGTTCCGGCGACCCCATCGTTTCACCCGCGCGTGGCCGAATTGGGCCATCCGGGGGAATGTCCCGCTGACCGTGCGGTCAGGTTGCCGTCCTGTTGGGTTTTCGCAACACTTCGTCCATGAGTCCGGTGCGCCGGGGCTCCGAGCAGCCCATCCACAACCGGATCGGCGTGCTGCGCGCGGAACGCGGGCTGAGCCGGGCCGACCTCGCCGAGGCGGTGGAGGTGAACCCGCAGACGATCGGCGCGCTGGAGCGCGGCGACCACTACCCGAGCCTGGACCTCGCGCTGCGCATCTGCGAGGTGTTCGGGCTGCCCGTCGAGGCGGTGTTCGGCCGCGCTCCGTTCGAACCGCTGTCCACCCAGGTCTACCGCCGGTGATCCCGGTGAGCGAGGAGGAGCGAGGGTGTCGCAGGGGCTGCTGGAGGTCGACCGGGTCTCCAAGCGCTACGGGGACGTCGTCGCGCTGCGGGAGATGACGTTCGAGGTGCGGGCGGGCGAGCTGTTCGGGTTCGTCGGCAGCAACGGGGCGGGCAAGACCACCACGATGCGGATCGCGCTGGGCGTGCTGGAGGCGGACTCCGGGCAGGTGCGGTGGAACGGCGCGCCGATCGACCTGCGGACCCGCCGGTCGATCGGCTACATGCCGGAGGAGCGCGGGCTCTACCCGAAGATGCGGGTGCTGGAGCAGCTGGTGTACCTGGCCGAGCTGCACGGTCTCGCGCCGGGCGAGGCGCTGCGGTCGGCCGAGCTGTGGGTGGACCGGCTGGGGCTGCGGGAGCGGCGGCGCGACGAGGTGCAGAAGCTGAGCCTGGGCAACCAGCAGCGGGTGCAGCTGGCGGCGGCGCTGGTGCACCGGCCCGAGGTGCTGGTCCTGGACGAGCCGTTCTCCGGGCTGGACCCGGTGGCGGTGGACGTGATGAGCCAGGTGCTGCGCGAGCAGGCCGCCGCCGGGGTGCCCGTGGTGTTCTCCAGCCACCAGCTGGACCTGGTGGAGCGGCTGTGCGACCGGGTGGGGATCGTGCGCGGCGGGGCGATGGTGGCCTGCGGGACCGTGGACGAGCTGCGCGCGGGCGGGGTGGAGCGGCTGGTCGTGGAGGCGCCCGGCGCGCCGCCCGGCTGGGCGGACGCGGTGCCCGGCGTGCTGTCCGCGCGGCACGAGGGCGCGCGCACCGTGGTCGAGCTGGCGCCGGGCGCCGACGACCAGGCGGTGCTGGGCGCGGCGCTGGCGACCGGGCCGGTGCGCGAGTTCTCCCGGCGGCGGCCGTCGCTGACCGAGTTGTTCCGCAGCGTCGTCACCAGCGAGGAGAGCGCCGCATGAGCGCACCGTCCCCCGGCCGCTCGCTGTCCCCGGCGCGCGCGGTCCTCCTGGTGGCGCGCCGGGAGTTCCTGAGCAAGGTGCGCACCCGGTCGTTCGTGGTCGGCACGGTGGTGATCATCGCGGCGATGGCGGGGTTCGTGGCGCTGCAGGCGCTGCTGTTCACCTCGGCGTCGACGTCGGTGGTCGGGCTGAACGGGCAGGCGACGGTGCTCGCGCAGCCGCTGGAGGAGACCGCGCGCTCGCTCGGGCGCGAGGTCGAGGTCGTGGACGTGCCGGACTCGGCGGCGGGTGAGGGGCTGGTGCGGTCCGGGGAGCTGGACGCGCTGGTGCTGGGCGCGCCGGACGCGCTGCGGGTGCTGGTCAAGGACGGGCTGGACCCCTCGCTGGCGAACGCGGTCGACCTGATCGTGAAGCAGCAGGTGCTGGCGGCGCAGCTGGCCGAGGCCGGGCTGGACCCGGCGCGGGTGCAGCAGAACGTGGCGGACGCGCGGGTGCGGGTCGTGGCGCTGGACCCGGAGGACCCGATGGTCGGGCAGCGGCTGGTGATCGGGCTGGTGATCGCCGGACTGCTGTACTACTCGCTGCTGGTCTACGGGACGATGGTCGCCCAGGGCGTGGTGGAGGAGAAGTCGAGCCGGGTCGTGGAGATCCTGCTGTCGACGTTGCGGCCCGCGCAACTGCTGATGGGCAAGGTGATCGGGCTCGGCGCGGTCGGGCTGGCGCAGCTGCTGCTGATCGGCGCGATCGGGCTGGGACTGGCGTCGGCCGCCGGGGTGGTCCGGGTGGACGGGCCGACCGGCGGGGCGCTGCTGATCGGGGTGCTCTGGTACCTGCTGGGGTTCTTCCTGTACGCCACGGTGTTCGCGGCGGCGGCGTCGCTGGTGTCGCGGCAGGAGGAGGTCCAGTCGGTGCTGACGCCGATCACGATGCTGATCGTGATCGCGTTCGTGGTGGGGTTCAACCTGCTGGTCAGGGACCCGGCGAGCAGGCTCGTGGCGGTGCTGTCGGTGCTGCCGCCGTTCGCGCCGATCCTGATGCCGGGGCGGATGGCGATCGGGGCCGCGCCCGCGTGGCAGGTGGTGCTGGCGGTGGTGCTGGCGCTGGGGGCCGCGGTGGGCGTGGTGTGGGTCGGCGGGAAGGTGTACGCGAACGCGGTGCTGCGGACCGGGGCGCGGGTTCGGCTGCGGGACGCGCTGCGATCGCCGCGCGGGACCGCGCGGGGGGCGGCTCGGCGGTGAGCTCGGGCCGGTGGATTCGGGCCGGTGGATTCGGGCCGATGAGTGCGTGGCGGTGAGTGCGCGGCGGTGAGTGCGCGGCGGCGAGTTCGCGCTGGTGAGGCCGTTCGGGGGTAGCGCTGGCGGTAGCTCGAGGACTATCCCTGGCGTGGCAGACCCCGCGCCCCCGCGTCGTTAGCGTTCTGCGGTGTGGACGAATCGCGGGACGTGGTGGGCGCGTTGCGGCGCAAGGGGTTCCTGGTCTCGGTGTGGCCGTGGCGGGCGCTGCTGCACGCGCTGACGACGCCGCTGGTCGCGGCGGTGGCGGCGGCGCCGCTGGCCCCGGTGGGGGTGCTGTGGGCGGCGGCGGTGGTCAAGGTGGTGCGCGGCGAGGCGGTGAGCGGGGTCATGCCGGTGGCGGCGCTGCTGCTCGGGGCGGCGCTGGCGGCGGCGCTGCCGGTGCTGTCCGCCCCGGTGGCGTGGGCGGAGCGGTGGCGGCTGGTGCTGCTGGGGGACGAGCGGTTGGCCGCGGTGCGGCCCGCGCCGGGGCTCGGGGCCTGGGTGCGGAGCCGGTACCTGACGGCGGCGGCCTGGCGGGAGACCGGGTACGCGGTGCTGCTGGCGCTGGCCGGGACCGGGCTGGGCGGGGTGCTGCTGCTGGCGGGCGGGGTGCCGCTGGCGATGCTGCTGGCGCCGCTGCTGGTCACGCCGGACTCGCCGCTGGTGGTGCTGGGGTGGCGGGCCGTGACGCCCGCGGACGGGCTGTGGTTCACGGCGGCCGGGATCGCCCTGGTCCCGGTGCTGGCGTACGCGGTGGGGCTGCTCGGGGCCGGGCACCTGCTGGTCGGGCGGGCGCTGCTGCGCGGTGACGAGGCGCTGCGGGCCGAGCTGGCCGAGGTGGCGGGGTCGCGGGCGCGGCTGGTGGACCGGTTCGACGCCGAGCGGCGCAGGATCGAGCGGGACCTGCACGACGGGGCTCAGGAGCGGTTGGTGGGGTTGACGCTGCGGCTGGGGCTGGCGAAGGCGGAGCTGCCGGAGAACGAGGACGTGGCGGCGGCGCACGACCAGGCGAAGCGGTTGATGGTGGAGCTGCGGGAGCTGGTGCGGGGGATCCACCCGGCGGTGCTGACCGATCGCGGGCTGGGGGCGGCGCTGGCCGAGCTGGCGGACCGGTCGGTCGTGCCGGTGGTGCTGCGGGCGCACCTGCCGACCCGGCCGCCCGCGCACCTGGAGTCCGTGGCCTACTTCGTGGTGGCCGAGGCCGTGGCGAACGCGGTCAAGCACAGCGGCGCGGGCGAGGTGCTCGTTCGGGCCGGGATCGAGGGCGGGGGCGTGGTGGTCGAGGTGCGGGACGACGGGCGGGGCGGGGCCGATCCGGCGGCCGGGAGCGGGTTGACCGGGCTGGCCGACCGGGTCGCGGTGGTGGGCGGGAGGCTGTCGCTGTCCAGCCCGGCGGGCGGGCCGACGGTCCTGCGGGCGACCCTGCCCCTGAGCGGCTGAGGGGGCGGGGCGGTGCGGGTGGTGCTGGCCGAGGACGGGGTGCTGCTGCGGGCCGGGGTCGAGGAGCTGCTGCGGCGGTTCGGAATCGAGGTGGTGGCCTCGGTCGGGGACGCCACCGCGCTGCTCGACGCCGTGGCCGCGCACTCACCCGACCTGGTGCTCACCGACGTCCGGATGCCGCCGGGCGACGGGGACGACGGGCTGCGCGCGGCGGTCCGGCTGCGGGCGGCCGACCCCCGGCTGCCGGTGGTGGTGTTCAGCCAGTACGTGGCGGGCGAGTACGCGGAGGAGCTGCTCTCGTCCGGCGACGGGCAGGGGGTCGGGTACCTGCTCAAGGACCGGGTCGTGGACGTCGCCGAGTTCGTCGACGTGCTCAGGCGGGTCGCCGCCGGGGGGACGGTGATCGACCACGAGGTGGTCCGGTCGCTGCTGGGCAGGCGGCGCGACCCGCTGGCCCGGGTGTCCGGGCGGGAGCGGGAGGTGCTGGCGCTGGTGGCCGAGGGGATGGCGAACTCGGCCATCGGGCGGCGGCTGTGCGTCAGCGAGGCCGCGGTGCACAAGCACGTGGGGAGCATCCTCCTCAAGCTCGGGCTGCCGCCGGGGGTGGAGGGGAACCGGCGGGTGCTGGCGGTGCTCGCCTACCTGCGGGCCTCGTGACGGGCGCGGGGCGGGCACAGGCGGGCGAGCGGGCGCAGGCGCAGGCGGGCAGGCGGGCGGCTACTTGATCGCGGCGAAGCGGTCCAGGGCCACCTGGCGCTCGTGGGCGTGGTCCACGATCGGGTCCCTCGGCTGGTGGACCGCCTTGCCCGCCACGTCACGCAGCTCCGGGACGTAGCGCCGGATGTAGTCGCCCTGCGGGTCGAACTTCTGCCCCTGGGTGATCGGGTTGAACACCCGGAAGTAGGGGGCCGCGTCGGTCCCACTGCCCGCCGCCCACTGCCAGTTGTGCTGGTTCGAGGCGAGGTCGCCGTCGACGAGGTGCTCCATGAAGTGCCTCGCGCCCCACCACCACGGCAGGTGCAGGTCCTTGACCAGGAAGCTCGCCGTGATCATCCGGACGCGGTTGTGCATCCAGCCCTCCGCCAGCAGCTGGCGCATCCCGGCGTCCACGATCGGGTAGCCGGTGCGACCCTCGCACCACGCGTGGAAGTGGTCGCGGTCCTCGTCCAGCTCGATGCGGTCGAAGCGGCGGTCGAGGTTGCGGCGGGCGCTGGCCGGGTGGTGCCAGAGGACGTCGGCGTAGAACTCGCGCCACGCCAGCTCGTTGCGGAACACCGCGGAGCCCTCGTCCTGGCCCAGGTCGTCCAGGAGGGTCCTCGGGTGCACCACGCCCCAGCGCAGGAACGCCGAGAACCGGCTCGTGCCGTCCACGCCGGGGATGTCGCGGGTGCGGTGGTAGTCCGGGAGGCGCTCGTCGCGGAAGCGCTCCCACAGCTCGGCCACGTCCGGCAGGGGCTCCGCCCTGGGGCGGGTGCTGCGCGGGGGCTCAATCCAGTCCACGGTGGACTCGTCGGTGTCCGCGGGCTTGCGCCAGCCGTGGTCCAGCCAGGCCCGGTAGAACGGGGTGAACACCCGGTAGGGGGCGCCGTCCGCCTTGCGCACGCGACCCGGCTTCACCGCGTACGGGGAGCCCGCCTCCACCAGCTCGACCCGCTCCCCCACGGCCGCGTCGCGCTCGCGCCCGTACGGCCCGGTGTCCGCCGAGACGTGCACGGTGTCGGCGCCGACCTCCCGCGCCACGGCGGGGACCACCTCGACCGGGTCGCCCTCCACCACCATGAGCCTGCCGCCCAGCCGGTCGTCCAGGGACTTGAGGCAGCGGTGCAGGAACTCGACCCGCGGCTTCCCGGACGGGCGCAGGAGCTTCGGGTCGAGCACGACCAGGGCCAGCGCGCGGTCCGCGCGGTCCGCCGCCTCCAGCAGCGCGGGGTGGTCCTCCACGCGCAGGTCTCGGCGGAACCACACCACGGTCGAGGAAGTCACCCGGCCGACCCTAGGAGCGCCCTCAC
>NZ_JBQGCX010001270.1:0-1612 GCF_052038725.1 Actinosynnema sp. | reverse complement strand
AGCCCACCAACCACCTTGAGATCCGGCACCAGCTGGAGGTGCTGGCGATAGTGCGCGCCACCGGCGTGACCGCGCTGGTGGCGCTGCACGTCCTCAACCTCGCCGCCGCCCACTGCGACCTGCTGCACGTGCTCGCGGACGGCGCCGTGGTCGCCTCCGGCCCACCCGCCGAGGTGCTCACCGAGGAGCTGGTGGCCGAGGTGTTCGGGGTGCGCGCGCACGTCCTGCCGCACCCGGTCACCGGCCGCCCGCACCTGTTCTACGACACCGCGCTGTGACCCGCCTTCCCACGACCCGCCTGCCCGCGACCCGGTCCCCGCGCCGCGCCCCGTCCCCGCACCGAGAGGCCCCACCCGTGCCACGCACCCGCCCCACCGCGACAGCGCTGACCGCCGCCGCGCTGAGCGCCCTGCTCCTGTCCTCCTGCGGGGCCTCCGTGCGCCCGCAGGCCGAAGCGCCGCAGGCGCAGGGCTACCCGGTCACCGTCACCAACTGCGGCCAGGAGCTCACCTTCGACCGCGCCCCCGAGCGCGTCGTCGCCTACGACAGCGGCATCGTCGAGACGGTGTTCGCGCTCGGCCTGACCGACCGCCTCGCCGGGTACGTCATGTCCGGCAGCAAGAACAACGACATCGAGGGCTCGCCCTGGAAGGCCGAGTACGAGCGCGCCCCCAGGCTCGGCGTCGACCGGATCAGCAAGGAGTCGATCCTGGAGGCCGGGGCCGACTTCGTCTACGCGGGCTGGAACTACGGCTTCAGCGAGGACCGGGGCCTCACCCCGGCGCACCTGGACGAGCTGGGCGTGCGCTCCTACGTGCTCAGCGAGTCCTGCCGCAACGGCGTGGGGACCACCTCGCGCGGGACCATGGCGCCCCTCGAAGCCCTGTACACCGACCTGCGCAACCTCGGGAAGATCTTCGGCGTCCCCGAGCGGGCCGAGCGGCTGGTGGCCGAGTACCAGGAGGTCGTGCGGCAGGCGGAGGCGACCGTCCCGGCGGATCGCCCGCGCCCCAAGGTGTTCCTCTACGACTCGGGCGCCGACAAGCCGTTCACCGGCGGGAAGTACGCCGCCTCCAACGAGATCATCACGCGCGGCGGCGGCGACGACGTCATGTCCGGGGTGCTCGACAGCTGGACCACGGTCACCTGGGAGAGCGTGGTCGAGGCGAACCCGGACGTCATCGTGATCAACGACTACGACGTGCCCAGCGCCGAGGACAAGCGGAAGTTCCTGGAGACCTACCCGCCGCTCGCGCAGGTCCCCGCGGTCAGGAACGGCCGCTTCCTGGTCCTGCCGTACGCCGCGCTCGTGCAGGGCCCGCGCAACCCGGCCGCGATCCGCACCGTCGCGGACTACCTCAACGGGCTCTGACCACCTCCCGCCGGGCGCGCGCCACCCCGGGTCCGGCGGGCAGGCGGGAGGTCAGCTCACCCCGGCCATCAGCGCGTTCACCCCGAGCGGACCGCGGACGGGGGCGTCCGACGCCGGCCACGGCGCGGCCACCTGCTTGCCCGACACCGGGAGCCGGAACGACACGTGGGCGACCGGGTAGGTCGTCCCGCCGGTCCCGGTCGGCGACCAGAAGTAGACCACCGGGCCCAGGAAGTCGTC
>NZ_JBQGCX010001269.1:0-3617 GCF_052038725.1 Actinosynnema sp. | reverse complement strand
GGCTGCGGGTCGGCTCGCCGAGCTCCTAGCGGGACAACCGGTCCCGCACGCGGTCGGCCCGCGCCAGCAGGTCGGCGGTGTCGCGCAGCAGGCGGCCGTCGCGCTTGACCGCCCTGCCCGCGACCAGCACCGCCTCCACGTCGCCCCGCTCCATGCTCTGCACCACCGCGCCCACCGGGTCGTGCACCGGCGCGAGACCCGGCCGGTCGGCGCGCAGCACGACCAGGTCGGCCTGCTTGCCCGGCGTCAGCGAGCCGATCTCGTCGGCCATGCCCAGCGCCCGCGCGCCGTTGATCGTCGCGGCCTCCAGCGCCTGCCGCGAGGTCATCAGCCGGGGCCGCGGCCCGTCCCGGCCCGGCGCGCCGGGGCCGTGCAGGGCCGTGTGCCTGGCCGCCTGGAGGCCCGACCGCATCTGGCTGAACATGTCGCCGGGGCCCGTGGACTCCACGTCCGTGCTCAGCGTCGGCCGCAGCCCCGCCTCCAGCGCGGCGGCCAGCGGCGGGGTCCCGTGGCCCATCAGCATCTCCACGGCGGGCGCCACGGACAGCGCCGCGCCGCTCTCGGCGAGCACCGCCAGCTCCGCCGCGTCCAGCCCCGTGCCGTGGACGAACACCGCCCTCGGCCCGAACACGCCCAGGTCCCGCAGGTCGCTCGGCTCCAAGCCACCCCGACCGCCCAGGCAGTGCAGCACGACCGGCACGTCCAGCTCCCTCGCCAGCGCCCAGTTCCACCGCGCCGCCTCCGGGGTGACCGCGTCCGCGCACAGCCCCATGCGCACCCGCGCGCCCCGGTCCGGCAGCAGCTCGGCCAGCCCCCGGACCCCCGCCTCGGACAGGCCGCCGTGGTCCGGGCGGTCCTCGCCCATCGCGCTGTGGCCGAACGCGAACACCGCCCGCAGCCCGGACTCGCGCAGCGCGGCGACCGCGGCCTCGGTGCGGCCGGGGCGGTCGTTGATGTTGGCCACGTCCTGCACCGTCGTGATGCCCGCGTCGAGCGCGGTCAGCGCGCTGAGGGCGGTGCCGACGTGGACGTCCTCCTCGGTGAGCCGGGACCCGCAGTGGCCGAGGACGTCGGCGAAGTACTCGGGCAGCGTCTGGTCCGCGCCCCGGCCGCGCAGCACCGCCAGCCACATGTGCCGGTGCGAGTCCACGAAACCGGGGATCACGATCCGGCCGGTCCCGTCCACGACCTCGTCCGCGTCGGCCGGGGCGACGCCCGCGCCCACGGCGGTGATGACGCCGTCCTCCACGACCAGGTCCGCGCCGACCAGGTCGCCGAGCCGCTCGTCCACGGTCAGCAGGGTCGTGTTGGTGATCGCTAAGCGGTGGGGCAAGTCCGGCCTCCGTGCTCGGGGGAGAAGCGGAGGCTAGCAACGGGGAAGTGGTGCGGGACACCCCTTTCCGGGGCGTCGGGGGAGTGCTCCTCCGACACCCCGAAGGCGTCAGGGGCGCCGGAACTCCGGCTGGTCCAGCACGCGCAGCCAGGTCCCGTCCGGCTGCCTGCGGGCCACCTGCGCCCGCGCGCCCGCGCCGTCCGACGGGGGTGTGGAGGTCAGCGCCAGGTCGCCGCTGAGCAGGGTCGGCAGCGGGGGTTCGGGGGTGAAGCGCGGGCGGTGGGCCAGTACCGACGCCCACAGGGCCTCGATCGCGGCCCGGCCCGCCGTCACCTCGCCGGGCGGGTAGGCCATGACCGCGTCCGGCTCGTACAGCTCGGCCACGCCCGCCGCGTCGCCCGCGTTGGAGCGCTCGACGAACAGCCTGGTCAGGTCCTCGGGGGTCAGTGCTTTCTCTCGGTCAACCACGTCGACCAGCCTGCGCCGGGTGGAATCAGAAGTCCAACAGCTGGATCTGCTGGGAACTAGCATTCCGGCTCATGGATCTGCGTCAGCTGGAGTACCTGGTCGCCGTCGCCGAGGAGCGCAGCTTCACCCGTGCCGCCGCGCGCGTGCACGTGTCGCAGTCCGGGGTGAGCGCGCAGGTCCGGCAGCTGGAGCGCGAGCTCGGGGCGGAGCTGTTCGACCGCACCAGCCGCGTCGTGGCGCTGACCGCCGCGGGCGAGGTCGCGCTGGAGCACGCCCGCGCCGCGCTCGCCTCGGCCGCCGCGCTCGGGCAGGCGGTGGGGGAGGTGGCCGGGGTGGTGCGCGGCTCGCTCGTGGTGGGCATGGTCGCGGGTTGCGCGCTCACGCCGCTGTTCGACGCGCTCGCCGCGTTCCACCACGCGCACCCCGGCGTGCGGCTGCGGCTGGTGGAGGGGGTGTCGCAGGAGCTGGTGGACGAGGTGCGGCGGGGCGCGCTGGACCTGGCGCTGGTCGGGGTCGCGCAGCCGCCGGAGGGGCTGGAAGCCCTGGTGGTGGTGGACGACTCGCTCGTCGCGCTGGTCCCCGAGGGGCACCCGGTCGCGGCGGGCGCGGACCCGTTCGCGCACCCGCTGGTGGCCATGCCGCAGGGGACCGGGCTGCGGGCGGCGCTGGACGCGCGGTGCGCGGCGTCGGGGGAGCGGCCGGAGGTGGTGCTGGAGGCGAGCGCGCCGGACGCCGTGGCCGCGCTCGCGGCTCGGGGGTTGGGGGTCGCGGTGCTGGGGGCGTCGATGGCCTCGGCGTACCCGGACCTGACCCCCGTGCCGATCCCGGACACCCGCGCGCTGCTGGCGCTGGTGTGGCGGGATCGGGCGTCCCCGGCCGCTCGGGCCCTCCTTGGAATTATTCGGAATAATTCCTTCAGTGTTGACTAAAAAGAGTCCTCCGGAAGACGGCGGCGGGACCGCACCCGGACGACGACGAAGAGCACCACGGCGATCGCCACGGCCGCGAGCACCACCGTCTGGAAGACGGCCGCGTAGTCGTCGACCACGTGCCAGTTCGCCCCCAGCAGGTAACCCGCCCCGACGAACACCGAGTTCCAGACCAGGCTCCCGGCGGTGGTCAGGAGCAGGAACTTCACGGGGGACATGCGCCCCACCCCGGCGGGCAGGGAGATGACGCTGCGGAACAGCGGCACCATCCGGCCCAGGAACACCGCCTTCGCCCCGTGCCTGGCGAACCAGCGCTCCGCGCGGTCGAAGTCGGCCACCTCCAGCAGCGGCACCCGCGCGATCACCGCCCTGGTCCGGTCGCGGCCCAGCAGCGCGCCCAGCAGGTAGACGACCACCGCGCCCGCCACCGAGCCCAGGGTCGTCCACAGCAGCGCCTCGGCGAGGCCGAACGCGCCCCGGCTCGCGGAGAACCCGGCCAGCGGCAGGACCAGCTCGCTGGGGATCGGCGGGAACAGGTTGTCCGCGCCCACGACCAGCGCCGCGCCGGGACCGCCCAGCGCGTCCATCAGGTCCACCGCCCAGCCCGCCAGGCCACCGAGCGGTTCGGGGGTGGGCGGCGTTGCGTCGATCATGCGTTTTCCTCACTGCGGAAGGGGTTTGCGGACAGCTCGACGCTAGGAGCGGCCCGGTGCGCCGGGAATGCGGCGACCCGCCCGGCCGTGCTGGGGCAGGCCCCACGCCGGTGGTGCGGCAAACCCCAGATCGCCCGGCTCGACCCGCCGCTACCGTGGCCGCGTGATCCACACCGACGAGCTGAGCGCGGGCGCGGTGGCCGGGAGCTGGGGGCGGGCCGTCGTCGGGGTCCT
>NZ_JBQGCX010001268.1:0-2349 GCF_052038725.1 Actinosynnema sp. | reverse complement strand
CAGGGTCAGCCGCGCGTATTCGCCGGACAGGCGGATGTGGTACGTCCCGGCCTTCGGCGCGGCGATGCGCACCACCTGGTTGGTGCCCGGGCGCACCGATCGGAAGTCGTAGGCGTCCGCCGTCGGCACCCGATCGAACGCCACGTGCAGCGCCGCCGTCCCCGTTCCCCCGGACGCGAGGATGTTCAGGACGCTGCCAGCCTTGGCTTCGAACCAATAGAACCGCTCGCCCTCGTCATCGGCCGACAGCGGCGTCAGCGGCACAGCGTCGGACAACTGTTGTGCGGGCAAAGGCCCGCAGCCGGCCTCGGTCTCGTCGCAAGGAGTCTGCTGGGCGGCGAGCACTGCCGCCTCCACATCCAGGATGCCCGCCCCCAACGGCTTGTCGAGCACGACCGGGAACGCCCGCGCGGTGTCCTGCAGGATGCGCTTCACCTGGTCCGGACGCAGGCGTTCGGGAGCGACACTCTGCATCAGGGCGACCGCGCCCGCGACGTGCGGGGAGGCCATCGAGGTGCCGGGGGAGAATCCATATGTCGGCTCCTCCGGTCCGCGCTCTCCGGTGTTGAGGGTGGAAAGCACGTTGTCGCCCGCGGGGGCCCAGCCTGTTCCGTAAGGAGCCGCGAGATCGATCCGCGCACCATGATTCGATCCGTCAACCCCGGTCTGCCCCGTACGCGACACCCCACCCCGGGCGCCTGTCGGCCCGACGCCACCGACGACGATGATCTCTTTCGAACAGTTGGCCATCGTGTACCCGGTCCCCCACTCGCCGGCCGCATTTTTTGCGGAGTTGCCCGCGGCGACCACGACCGTCACGTTGCGGCGGTGCGCCTCGGCCAATGCCTCCTTGTACACGTTGGGACATGCCCTGGGAGAACCGCTGCCCAGGCTCATGTTGATCACTTCGGCCGGAAAGCGGTTGTCGGGCGCACCCTCCACGGCGCCGCCCACACTCCATATGATGCCGTCCGCGATGTCGACGTTGGTACCGCCGCCAGGCCCCAGCACGCGCACGGGCAGCACCACGGCATCGGGGGCCACGCCCGCGACACCGATCCCGTTGTCGGTCACCGCAGCGACCGTGCCGGCGACGTGGGTACCATGCCAACTGCTGGGGTCCAGAAGAACACGCAGGGAACCGAACTCCAGGTCCTCCCAGTCCCCGGGATCCGCCCCCCCAGGCTGGCGCAGGACGAAATCATAACCCTCGTCCATCAGCACATTCGCAGCGAGGTCGGGATGCTCGGTCACGCCGGTGTCGAGGACCGCGACGACGACCCCCTCCCCGCGCCCGTGCGGCCAGGCGGCGACCAGATTGACGCCTCCCGCGCTCTCTGCCGGCGTGTGGTAGTGCCACTGCTCGGCCCATCGCGGATCGTCCGGCGGGCTGAAGCGCTCCATCCGCACCACCGGTTCCACGTAGTCCACCGCCGGATCGGTGGCGATCTGCTGCATCAGCTGTGTGGCCTGCGCACCGTCCAGGGCCGCGGGAAGCCGGATGACATCGGCACCGACCGCCATGCGGCGTACGTAGGTCACTCCCGCGTCCGCCGCGGCGGTGCCCGACACCTGCCGCCAGGCCAGGCCGGCCGCCTGCGCGAGGTGCTGCGCGGGGCGCGCACGCTGCGCGGAGCCCTCGCGGTACTTGATGATGAACTCGTTGTAGGACTCGCCCTCCACCAGGGTGCCCAGGTTGACGCGTTCGTACTGCAGTTCCGCGGCGAGTGCCACCGGTGCGGCCAGGGACAGGGCGATCGCGCAGGACAGGGCGTGAAGCGTTCGATGCTGACGTTTCATGAGTCGTGGTCTCCGGGAGAAGATGTCGAGGAAGCACCGGCCACCTGCGTGGCCGGCGCGCTTACTGCCGCGCTTCGATCAGGACGTTGGCGACGTCGGACTCGCCGACGAGCGTGATGTAGTAGGTGCCGGCGCGGACCTGGCGCGCATCGATCCGCACGATCTCCCGGTTGCCCGGGCGTCTGGATGCGAACGTGTGTTCGTCCGCATTCGGCACGGCCTCGAATCCGACGTACATCGACACGTCGCCGGTCCCGCCGACAGTCGAGAACGTCAGGGCCTTGCCGGACTCTGCGGTGTACTCGAAGACGATGCGCTCGCCTTTCTTGACCGACACGCCGGCTTGGGACACGTTGCGCGCCAGCACCACGGCATCCGGATTGCAGCTGTCGGGCTGCCCGTCGCATTTGGCGTTGCCCAGCGCCCTGTTGACGGCTGCGGCCGCGTCGACGATGCCCGCCCCCATCGACATGTCCACCGATACGAACGCCGGGAACGGACGGGACGTCTCCACCAGCAGGTCGCGCATCTGCTGCCAGTCCAGCGGCG
>NZ_JBQGCX010001267.1:0-6898 GCF_052038725.1 Actinosynnema sp. | reverse complement strand
CGGGGCGGGGGGGCCCCCCCGGGCGGGGGGGGACCGACGGGGTTCCCCGCGCGGGGTGCCGCCACGCCCCGGGGGGGGGGGGCCCCCGGCGCCCAGGGGGGGCGGGGTCGTCCCCAGGTCTACCGCGAGCACAACCCCCTTGTCGCGCAACGCCTACAGCCTGCCCGCCAGTTCCTCGGCGATCTCGTAGGTGTTGAGGGCGGCGCCCTTGCGCAGGTTGTCCCCGCACACGAAGAAGTCGAGCGCGTTCGGGAAGTCCAGCGCCTGGCGGACCCGGCCGACGTAGGTCGGGTCGCCGCCCACGACGTCGGCGGGCGTCGGGAAGCGCAGGGCCTCCGGCTCGTCCACCAGGACGACCGACGGCTGCTCCTCGAAGATCTTGTGCGCCTGCTCGACGGTCACCGGCCGCTCGAACACGGCGTGGACGGCCAGCGAGTGCGTGGTCACCACGGGCACCCGCACGCAGGTCGCCGACACCTTCAGGTCCGGGATGCCGAGGATCTTGCGGGACTCGTTGCGGACCTTCAGCTCCTCGCTGGTCCACCCGTCGTCCTTGAGGGACCCGGCCCACGGCACCACGTTCAGCGCCAGCGGCGCGGGGAACGGCGAGTCGGACACCGGCAGGCCCGCCGCGTCGAGCACCTCGCGCACGTCGCCCGCGCGCTCGCCGACCTGCTTGCCGGAGACGGCCTCGACCTCGGCGCGGAGCCGGTCGATCGCGGCCTGCCCGCCGCCGGACGCGGCCTGGTAGGAGGCGACGACCAGCTCGCGCAGCCCGAACTCGCGGTGCAGCGCGCCGATCGCGGCCATCATCGACAGCGTCGTGCAGTTGGGGTTGGCGATGATCCCCTTGGGACGCTCGCCGATCTTGTCCGCGTTGACCTCGGGCACCACCAGGGGCACCTCGTCGTCCATGCGGAACGCGCCGGAGTTGTCCACGGCGACCGCGCCGCGCTCGGCGGCGATCGGCGCCCACCGCGCGGACACCTCGTCGGGCACGTCGAACATGGCGACGTCGACGCCGTCGAACGCCTCGGGGGTCAGCTCGACGACGGTGAGCTCCTCGCCGCGCACGGTGATCTTCTTGCCCGCCGAGCGGGCGGAGGCGATCAGCCGGATCTCACCCCACGGCACGGTCTCCCGGTTGTTGATGATCGAGATCATCACCGTGCCGACCGCGCCGGTGGCGCCGACCAGTGCCAGAACCGGACCGCCGCTCATCGGCCGCTACCCCCGTACACGACAGCCTCCTCGTCGCCGCCGAGCTCGAACACGTCGTGCAGCGCGCGCACGGCGTCGTCGAGCTGGGTGTCCCTGCAGATGACCGAGATGCGGATCTCCGAGGTGGAGATGATCTCGATGTTCACGCCCGCGTTGGACAGCGCCTCGCAGAACGTTGCGGTCACCCCGGGGTGCGAGCGCATCCCCGCGCCGACCAGCGAGACCTTGCCGACGTGGTCGTCGTAGATGACCTTCTCGAAGCCGATCTCGCCGCGCGCCTTCTCCCGGGCGGCCACCGCGCGGGGGCCGTCGTCCTTGGGCAGCGTGAACGTCACGTCGGTGCGACCGCTGACGGCCTGCGAGACGTTCTGCACGACCATGTCGATGTCGATCTCGGCCTCGGCGACGACGCGGAAGATCCGCGCGGCCACGCCGGGGTGGTCGGGCACCGCCGTGACCGTGACCTTGGCCTCGGACCGGTCGTGCGCGACGCCGGTGATCATCGCCTGTTCCACGGGAAGGTCCTCCACTGATCCGGAGACCGTGGTCCCCGGCTTGTTGCTGAACGAGGAGCGGACGTGCACGGGCACGTTGTAGCGGCGGGCGTACTCGACGCAGCGCAGCATCAGCACCTTGGCGCCGCAGGCGGCCATCTCCAGCATCTCCTCGTAGGAGATGCTCTCCAGCCGCTTGGCGTTCGGCACGATGCGCGGGTCGGCGGTGAAGACGCCGTCCACGTCGGTGTAGATCTCGCACACGTCCGCCTTGAGGGCGGCGGCCAGCGCGACGGCGGTGGTGTCCGTGCCGCCCCGGCCGAGCGTGGTGATCTCCTTGGTGCCCTGGCTGACGCCCTGGAAGCCCGCGACGATCGCGATGTGGCCCTCGGCGAGAGCGTCCTGGATGCGGCTGGGCGTCACGTCGATGATGCGCGCCTTGCCGTGCACCTCGGTGGTGATCACGCCCGCCTGCGAGCCGGTGTAGGACCGGGCGGACGCGCCGAGGGAGCTGATCGCCATGGCCAGCAGGGACATCGAGATGCGCTCGCCCGCGGTGAGCAGCATGTCGAGCTCGCGGCCCGGCGGCACCGGGGCGACCTGGTGGGCGAGGTCGAGCAGCTCGTCGGTCGAGTCGCCCATCGCGGAGACCGCCACGACGACGTCGTTGCCCGCTTTGCGCGTCGCGACGATCCGCTCGGCCACCCGTTTGATCCGCTCGGCGCTCTCCACCGAGGAACCGCCGTACTTCTGGACGACGAGCGCCACCGCGTTCTCCTCCCAGGTCAGGAAACCCCTGTTCGCACGGCAGACTACCCGGACCACTGAGTGGACAGGCCCCGCCGTGGCCGGCACTACCCTCGTCGCCGTGCCGACCGTGGACGCAGGACCCGACAGCCCCGAGCGCGCGCCGTCGACGCGCGGACCCCTGGCCGGCCTGGCGGAGCACCGGTTCGCGCCGGTCATCGCCCCCGGCGCGCTCTACCTGCTGGTGAGGCTGCTCGGGGTGCTGGTGCTCGCGCTGATGTCCGAGCACTGGGACAAGGACGTCGCGAAGGTGCTCACCTCGTGGGACGGGCAGTGGTTCCTGGGCATCGCGGAGGGCGGGTACGGGGGCGTCACGCCAGCGCTGGTGGACGCGTTCGGCAGGCGCTCGGCGGAGACGCCGCTGGCGTTCTTCCCCGGCTACCCGCTGCTGGTGGGCTGGGTGGGGGCGCTGCCGGGGGTGTCCGCGGTGGGCGCGGCGTTCTCGGTGAGCCTGGTGAGCGGGGTGTTCTGCGCGTACGGCCTGCACCGGCTGGGGCGCTCGGTGCGCGGCGGGTCGGAGCGGGCCGGGCTGGTGCTGGTGGTGCTGTTCGCCGCGTCGCCGATGGCCGTGGTGCTGTCGATGGCCTACTCGGAGGCGCTGTTCTGCGCGCTGGCCGCGTGGTCGCTGGTGGGCGTGGTGGAGCGGCGCTGGGTGCTGGCCGGGCTGTGCGCGGCCGGGGCCGGGCTGGTGCGGCCGACGGCGGGCGCGCTGGTGCTGGCGGTGGGGCTGGCCGCGCTGGTGGCGGTGTGGCAGCGGCGGGACGGGCTGCGGCCGTGGGTCGGCGGGGTGCTGGCGCCGCTGGGGGTGCTGGGCTACCTCGCGTTCGTGGCGGTGCGCACCGGGCGGCTGGACGGCTGGTTCGCGGTGCAGCAGCGCGGCTGGGGGTCGAGGTTCGACGGCGGGGCGGCGACCTGGAGGTTCACCTGGGAGATCCTGGCGAACCCGAGGTCGGTGCTGGAGCTGGTGACGGTGTGGCTGCTGCTGGGCGGGCTCGCGCTGGTGGTGGTGTGCGCGCGGCGGCGGCTGGAGTGGCCGCTGGTGGTGTACGCGGTGGGCGTGATCGTGATGGACCTGGGCTCGAACGGGCTGATGAACTCCAAGGCCCGGCTGCTGCTGCCCGCGTTCGCGCTGCTGCTGCCGATCGCGCTGTCGCTGGCCAAGCGGAAGACGGGCACGGTGGTGTCGGTGCTGGCGGGCGTGGCGGTGTTCGGCGCGTGGTTCGGGGCGTACTCGATCACCGCGTGGCAGTACGCGATCTGAGCTGACCGGGAAGGCGGGAGAGGGCTGTGGCGCGGAACGGCGCGGGGCAGGACGGGCCGGGGCAGGACGGGACGGGGCAGGACGGTGCAGGGCAGGGCGGCCTCGAACTGGCCGGGGTCATCGCGGACCGGTGGAGCCCCAGGGCGTTCGACGCGGGCGCGGCGCTCGGCGACGACGAGGCGCGCTCGCTGTTCGAGGCCGCGCGGTGGGCAGCCTCACACGGGAACACCCAACCGGCCCGGTTCCTGCTCGCCCGGCGCGGCGAGCAGGCGCACGAGCGGGTCTTCGCGGCGCTCAGCCGGGGCAACCGGACCTGGGCCGGATCGGCGTCCGCGCTGGTCGTGGCCGCGCTGGTCACCTCGGACGCCAGGGGCCCGCTGCCGAACGCGGAGTTCGGGCTGGGGCTGGCGGTGCAGAACCTGGTGCTCCAGGCGGTGCACCTCGGGCTGGTCGCGCACCAGATGGGCGGATTCGACCCCGAAGCGCTCCGGGAAGCGTTTTCCATTCCCGAGGACGTGCGCCCCGTCGTGGTGATCGCGATCGGCCGGGAGGGCGACGGCTCGGATTTGCCGGAAGACCTGCGCGAGAAGGGCACAAGGCCCCGCAGGCGCAAGCCGCTGGCCGAGACGGTGTTCTCGCAGGAATGGGGAGAAGCCGCTTTCACCCCGGAAGCTCCCGCCACGCCGTGACGGGAGTCCAGGTGAGGGCGACCTCGTTCAGCGAGCGATCAGCCGTGCCAGCAGACTGGTCACGACCAGCCAGAACACGGCCGCGAGACCGTAGTTGACGATCAGCTCGACGCTCTCGTCGGAGAACTGGAACAAACCGGGGAAGAACAGTGCCAGCGGGTTGGCCAGCTGCGAGATGAACTGGAAGAACGCGTTGGTCGACTCGGCCCCGAGGAGCACCATGAGGATGAACAGGACCTCGATGACCGCGAAGACGACCCCGACCCCGCTGATCACCCTGGCAGCGGTGTAGCTCCCGCTGCTCGCACGAGTGGTGGAACGCCATCTGGACATGGCCGAGAAATGCCCGAGCCCCGTTCCAGCGAAACACGATGGGGTGAAATTCCACCATCTGGGCTCCCCCTCGCACCAGTCTGGGGGTTGTGGTTAACCTGGTGAGCGTGCAGCGCAACCTCCTGCTTCGCCGCCGTGACGGGGTCTGACCAGACCGGCCCCCCGTCGCGGGTCCGAGCGTTGCCGCCGGTCGTCCTCCAGAACCGGCGCCAGGAGCACCAGAGCCCATGAGCACCATCTCGCCCGACGCGTACAGCACCGGCACCAGCCGCATCCGCCCTCCCGCCCGCCCGGCCCCCGAGGGCCAGCCCGCGTGGAACCCGCAGCGCGGCACGTCCATGCCGGTGCACCGCTACCGCCCGTTCCACGAGCTGGTCGAGACCGTCGACCTGCCCGACCGCACCTGGCCCGCCAAGCGGATCACCCAGGCGCCGCAGTGGTGCGCGGTGGACCTGCGCGACGGCAACCAGGCGCTGATCGACCCGATGTCGCCCGCCCGCAAGCGCAAGATGTTCGACCTGCTGGTGCGCATGGGCTACAAGGAGATCGAGGTCGGCTTCCCGGCCGCCTCGCAGACCGACTTCGACTTCGTCCGCGAGATCATCGAGGACGGCGCGGTGCCGGACGACGTCACCATCCAGGTGCTGACCCAGTGCCGCCCGGAGCTGATCACCCGCACGTACGAGTCGCTGCGCGGCGCGCACAAGGCGATCGTGCACTTCTACAACTCGACCTCGGTGCTCCAGCGCAGGGTCGTGTTCCGCGCCGACCGCGACCGGATCAAGGCGATCGCCACCGACGCGGCGCGGTTCGCGCTGGAGGAGGCGAAGAAGTACCCGGAGACGGAGTTCCGCTACGAGTACTCGCCCGAGTCCTACACCGGCACCGAGCTGGCCTACGCGCTGGAGGTGTGCGACGCGGTCTCGGAGATCATCGCGCCCACCCCCGAGCTGCCGATGGTGATCAACCTGCCCGCGACCGTCGAGATGGCGACGCCGAACGTGTACGCCGACTCGATCGAGTGGATGTCGCGCAACCTGGCCCGGCGTGAGTCGATCGTGCTGTCGCTGCACCCGCACAACGACCGCGGCACCGGTGTGGCCGCCGCCGAGCTGGGCTACCTGGCGGGCGCGGACCGCATCGAGGGCTGCCTGTTCGGCAACGGCGAGCGCACCGGCAACGTGTGCCTGGTGACGCTGGGCATGAACATGTTCAGCCAGGGCGTCGACCCGCAGATCGACTTCTCCGACATCGACGAGATCCGCCGCACGGTCGAGTACTGCAACCAGCTGCCCGTGCACGAGCGGCACCCGTACGGCGGCGACCTGGTGTTCACCGCGTTCTCCGGCAGCCACCAGGACGCCATCAAGAAGGGCTTCGAGGCGCTGGAGGCGGACGCGAAGGACGCCGACAAGCACGTCGACGAGTACCCGTGGGAGGTCCCGTACCTGCCCATCGACCCGAAGGACGTCGGCCGCAACTACGAGGCGGTCATCCGGGTCAACTCCCAGTCCGGCAAGGGCGGGGTGGCGTACGTGATGAAGAGCGAGCACCACCTGGACCTGCCGAGGCGGCTGCAGGTGGAGTTCTCGCGGGTGATCCAGGAGGTCACCGACACGCAGGGCGGCGAGGTCGGCCCGAAAGAGATCTGGGACGCCTTCGCGGACGAGTACCTGCAGGGCGTCGTGCCGCTGCGCCTGCTGAAGCACGAGCTGTCCAGCGACGGCACCGGCTCGGAGTCGATCAAGGCCGTGCTGGTGGTCGACGGCGAGACCCAGGACGTGACGGGCACCGGCAACGGGCCGATCGCCGCGTTCGTGGACGCGCTGGCGTCGGTGGGCTACGACGTCCGGGTGCTGGACTACTCGGAGCACGCCCTGTCCTCCGGCGACGACGCCCGCGCGGCCTCGTACGTGGAGTGCTCGGTGGGCGACCGCGTGCTGTGGGGCGTCGGCGTCGACAGCTCCACCGTGGCCGGGTCCCTGCGGCCCCTGGTGGCGGCCGTGACCCGCGCCACCCGCTTGTCGCGCCCCCCCCGCGCCCCCCTCCCCCCCGCCCGGGGGGGCCGCGGCGGCGTCCGGGGTCGTGCAGCG
>NZ_JBQGCX010001266.1:0-1546 GCF_052038725.1 Actinosynnema sp. | reverse complement strand
GCCCGGCGCCACCGAGGCGACCGCGAGGCCGTGCGGGGCCAGCGACACCGCGAACGACGGGCCGAACGCGTGCCGCGCAGCCGTCGTCGCGCCGTACGCCGGGTGGTCCGGCTCGCCCCGGTACGCGCCGCGCGCGCCGATGTTGACCACCCGGCCCGGCACCGACCTGGCGACCATGCGGGCGATCACCCGGTGCGTCAGGTCGACCGTGCCCAGCAGGTTGACCTCCACCGACCTGCGCCACACCCGCCGCCAGTGCTCGTAGGAGACCTCGGCGATCGCGTGCGCGGTGTCCTCGGTGGGCGCGGTGGCGGCGTTGTTGACCAGCACGTCCACCCCGCCGAGGCCGTGGTCCGCCGACTCGGCGACCAGCTCGGCGGCCTCCGGGTCGGACAGGTCGCCGCGCACCAGCACGTGGCCGCCACCGGGCAACTCGGCCAGGGTTCGCTCGGCGTCGGCCCGGTTGTGGGCGTAGTGCACCGCGACCCGGTCGCCGCGCCGGGCGAAGGCGAGGGCCGTAGCGCGGCCGATGCCCCTGGAGGCCCCGGTGACCAGGACGCCGCGCGTCTCGCCCGGCGGCTTCGGACCGGTCATCGGTGGCTCCTGTCGGGTGGTCGTGCCGGGGTCTCCCGGCGGGAGCCTTTGCGAGCGGTGCTCAGCTTCGCTGGTCGTGATCGACCGCGTCAACGGGCCGACGGTAACCAGGGGGCGCGCGGCGCGCCCGGTGGAGCGCGACCACCCCCGGACGTGCGGCGTTCCCCCGGTTGGCGCGGTTGGGGAGGGCGCGGGCGGGAAACCCCTCCCGGCGACGAGGACCGCGTGCGCACCCGGAGGAGGCAGGTCATGGCGGAGGACCGCAGGAGGACCCGGTTCGAGCCCGTCGCGGACGTCGAACCGCGACGCGCGGAGGCGTTCCCCCGGCCCCGCCCCGGCGAGGTGGAGGAGACCGCGGTGCTGCCGCAGCCGGTGGAGCGCGAGGTCCGCCAGCCCGTCAGGCCCAAGCCGGAGCGGCTGTTCGACGCGGGGCGGCTGTGGGCGGGCGGGGTGGCCACCGCGCTGGTCGCCGGGCTGATCTCGGTGGTGGGCATCCTGGTGGCCAGGGGGCTGCTCGGGGTGCCGGTGCTCGCGCCGCAGGGCGAGGGCGCGTGGGGCAACGCGAGCACGATGACGTACTGCGTGGCGTGCGCGGTGGTGGCGCTCGGGGCGACCGGGCTGGCGCAGGTGCTGCTGGCGACCACGCCCAACGGGGCCCGGTTCTTCGGCTGGATCATGGTGCTGCTGACCGCGATCGCGGTGGTGCTGCCGCTGAGCGTGGACTTCGACCCGGAGTCGAAGGTGTTCACGGCGGTGCTGAACCTGGTGATCGGGCTGGTGGTCACGGTGCTGGTGCGCGGGGTGGTGACCAGCGCGCAGCGCGCCGTGGTCACCGGCAGGCGCGACTGGCGGTAGCCAGGCCCGGTGGGGCGCGGTAGCCCCGTAGGGCGCGGCAGTGAGCAGGGTTCGGCCATGAGCAGGGCGTGACGGCGAACGGCGCCGCGATCCCCCG
>NZ_JBQGCX010001265.1:0-13646 GCF_052038725.1 Actinosynnema sp. | reverse complement strand
GGGGAGGCTCCCCGACCCGGCGGGCGGCGCCACGGGGTCTCGGTCGGCCAGGCCCGGCCTGCCGAGAGCGCCGCGCTCGACCGGTCAGGACGCCCGCGTCAACCCGCTGCCATCCTCCCGGTACGACTTCGCGCAGTCCGGGCAGGTCAGGGCGTCGGTCAGGCGCTGCCCGCACTCGCACACCCACCCCTTCACCCTGGCCGGGTTGCCCGCCACGAACGCGTGCGCCGGGACGTCCTTGGTCACGACCGACCCCGCCGCCGCGAAGGCGTGCGCCCCGATCTCCACGCCGCACACCACCACCGTGCCCGCCCCCAGCGTCGCCCCGCGGCGGACCAGGGTGGTCAGCAGCGCGTCCCCGGTCCGCTTGATCGCGGCCCGCGGTCGCAGGTCGTTCGTGAACAGCACGTTGGGCCCGAGGAAGACCTCGTCCTCGCAGGTCACCCCGTCGAAGACCAGCGTCCCGTTCTTGACCGTCACCCGGTCCCCCAGCACCGCGCTGCCCTCCACGAACGCCCCGTCGCAGATGTTGCAGTCGCGCCCGATCCTGGCTCCGGGGAGCACGTGCGCGAACGCCCACACGCGGGTGCCGTCGCCGACGTCCTCGCTCTCGCACAGCCCGTTCGGGTGCACCCGCACCCCGCTCACAGGGCGGCCTTCAGCGCGGCCACCACGCGGTGCTGCTGCTCCTCGGTGATCTCCGGGAACAGCGGCAGGGAGAGGATCTCGGCGGCCACCGACTCGCTCACCGGGAAGTCCCCGGCCCCGTGCCCCAGCGAGGCGAAGGCCCCGGTCAGGTGGACCGGGGTCGGGTAGTGGATGCCCGCGCCGACGCCCGCCTCGTGCAGCGCGGCGAGCACGCGGTCGCGGTTCGGGACCCGGACCACGTACAGGTGCCACACCGGGGTGTTGCCCTTCAGCACCTCCGGCGCCAGCACGTCCGGCAGGTCGGCCAGGAGCTCGGCGTACCGGGTGGCCGCGGCGCGGCGGGCCTCGTTCCAGCCCTCCAGCCTGCGCAGCTTCGCGGACAGCACCACCGCCTGCAGGGTGTCCAGCCTGCTGTTGAAGCCCAGCACGCTGTGCTCGTACTTGCGCGGGGAGCCGTGCTCGCGCAGCAGCCGGACCGCCTCGGCCAGCTCGGCGGACGAGGTCAGGACCGCGCCGCCGTCGCCGTAGGCGCCGAGGTTCTTGCCGGGGTAGAAGCTGGTCGCGGCGATCTCGCCCAGCCCGCCCACGGGGACGCCGAAGCGGGAGGCGCCCTGGGCCTGCGCGGCGTCCTCCACGACCGGGACGCCGGGGGCGGCGGCCCGGACCAGCTCCACCGGGGCGGCCTGGCCGTAGAGGTGCACGGGCAGGACGGCCCTGGTGCGGTCGGTCAGCGCGGCCGGGATCTTCTCCGGGTCGATCAGGCCGGTCGCGGCCACGCAGTCGACCAGCACGGGGGTCGCGCCGGTGCGGGCGACGGCCTCGGCGGTCGCGATGAAGGTGTTGGCGGGCAGGACGCACTCGTCGCCGTGGCCCACGCCGAGCGCGCGCAGCGCCAGCTCGATGGCGTCGGTGCCGTTGGCGACGCCGACGCAGTGCGCGACGCCCTGGTAGTCGGCGAACTCGGACTCGAACGCCGCCACCTGCGGGCCCCCGATGAACGCGGTGCGCTCCAGCACCGCGGCCCACCCCTCGGCGACCTCGTCGGCGACCTGGGCGTGCTGAGCGCGCAGGTCCACCAGCGGGATGTCGATCACGTGCGGTTCCCCTCTCGAAGGATTCGCCTGGCCGGGACGCCCGCCCAGACCTCGCCCGCGGGCACGTCGGCCAGCACGACCGCTCCCATGCCCACGACGGCGCCCGCGCCGATCGTGAGGCCCTCCCGGACGGCTGCGCGCTGTCCCAGGTAGGCGCTCTTCCCGACGCGGACCGCCCCACCCAGCGACGCGCCGCCTGCGAAGGTGACCCCGTCGCCGACCTCGTCGTCGTGGGTGATGATCACGTGCGGCATGGCGACCACGTGCGCGCCCAGGCGCAGCGGGGTGGTCACCACGACGCCGGCGAGCAGGACCGTCCCCGGACCGGCGGAGCACCCGGGGGCGACGTGCGCGCCGGGGTGCGTGATCGTGCCGTACCGGTCCTGCTCGAGGCCGAGCTTCCTGGCCAGCGCGAGCCGCCCCAGTGGGCGGCGGGCGCTGGCGACGCACACCACGACGGCGGCATCGGGGTGCTCGTGCACGAGCTCGGAACCGCCCAGCACGGGCAGGCCGTCGAGGGCCTGCCCGTGCTTGGTCGGATCGTCGTCGAGCGCGCCGAGCGGTGCCCACTCCTCCGGTGCGAGGCGGGCGGCGGCGAGCACCTCGCGCGCCAACCCCCCTCCCCCGACCAGCAGCAGCGGTCGCGGCGTCATGCGGCCCCTCTTCCTCAGGCGGTCGTGAAGACCACGTCCACCCAGTAGTTGTTGCCCTGGTAGCTGTTCGTCGGGAACCCGCCGCCCGGCTGGAAGAGGCCGTTGCGGCTGAGCTCGTCGGTGGCGGGCGAGGACAGCTTCGGCGTGTCCACGGCGTAGCCGCCGAAGTAGCCCTGGTTGATCGCGAAGTGCCCGTTGGGGGCGGTGTAGGAGGCGATGTACGTCGTCCCCGCGGTCACCTGGAGCGGTTCGTCGAAGGTGAGCGTCTGCCAGCCGGTGGCGGTCTCGTTCGCGAACGCGCCGGTCTTGAGCGGGGTCCCGTCGGTGCTCCACACCGTGCCGGTGTGGGTGCCGGTGTTGCCCGCGCCCTTGTAGAACCGCACGCCGGTGACCTTCCCGTCGGCCTTCGGGGTGAACCGCACGCCGAGCTCGTAGCTGCCGCCGTCGTCGGCCGAGGTGGTCGACGGGACGGTGGCCGCGCTGAACAGCGAGCACGGGCAGGTCTGGTCGGCGGACGTGGTGAACGACCAGGTGAGCGGTTCGGCCATGATGTTGCCACCGTCGTCGGCCGCGCGCGCGGTGACGACGTGCCTGGTCGTCGGGGCGAGGTCGGCCTTCGGCGTCCAGCTGACGGTGCGCCGGTCCCCGGAGAGGGTGATCGTGCCGTCGATCCTGGCGCCGCCGCCGTCGGTGACCGCGAACTGGGTGTTGTTGGCCTCGACGGGCTCGTCGAAGCTCGCCGTCACGGTCGGCCGCGCCTCGACGCCGGTCGCGCCCGCCAGCGGGGTGTTGCCGGTGGCGACGGGCGGGGTGGTGTCGCTGCTGGGCGTGTAGACGACGTCCACCCAGTAGTTGTTGCCCTGGTAGGACACGGTCGGGAAGCCGCCGCCCGGCTGGAACACGCCGTTCGGGCTGCCGTCCCCGGTGCGGGGCGCGGTGAGCGGCGGCGCGTCGACGCCGGTGGCCTGGAAGTAGCCCTGGTCGATCGCGTAGTGCCCGTTGGGGGCGGTGTACGAGGCGACGTAGGTCAGGCCGGGCGCGACGGTCACCGGGTTGGTGAACACCAGGGTCTGCCAGCCGGTGGCGGTCTCGTTGACGAAGGCGCCGGTGGCCATGCGGGAGCCGGTGGAGGTCCACAGGGAGCCAGTGTGGGTGCCGGTGTTGCCCGCGCCCTTGTAGAAGCGCACGCCGGTGATCTGGCCGCTCTGCGTCGGGGTGAACCGGACGCCCAGCTCGTAGCTGCCGCCGTCGTCGGCCGAGGTGGTCGACGGGACGGTGGCCGCGCTGAACAGCGAGCACGGGCAGGCGGCGGTGCGGGTGGTGATGAAGGACCACTCGGCGGGCGCGGTCATCGCGTTGCCGTTGGCGTCGGCGATCAGGGCGCTGGCGCCGTAGCGGGTGTTGGGCTGGAGCTTGCCGGTGGGCGTCCAGGTGAGGGTCTTCTGGTCGCCGGACAGGGACACCTCGCCGTGCAGCTTGGCGCCGCCGGGGTCGGTGAGCCAGACCTGCGCGGAGGCCGGGTCGACCGGCTCGTTGAAGGTCAGCGCGAGCGGCGCGGCGAGCGCCACGTCGGTGGCGTTCGGCGCGGGCGTGCGCCCGTCCAGGGTCGGCGGGGTGGTGTCGCCGTTGAGGCCGTTGCGGAAGACCACGTCGACCCAGTAGTTGGCGGAGTTGTAGCTGGCGTTCGGGAAGCCGCCGCCGGTGCCGTAGCGGAAGACGCCGTTGGGGCCGTCGACGCCTGCGGCGAGGGCGCGCAGGGCGCCGTAGGCCGCGGTCTGGCCGTTGAAGTAGCCGGGCGTGACCGCGTAGTGGCCCTTGGGCGCGTAGTACGACACCACGTAGGTGGTGTTGGCCTGCACGACCACCGGGGAGGCGAAGGTCAGGGTCTGCCAGCCCGAGGTGCTCTCGCCGGTGAAGACGCCGGTGGCCAGGAGCTTGCCGGTGGCGTCCCACAGGGAGCCGGTGTGGGTGCCGGTGTTGTTCGCGCCCTTGAAGAAGCGGACGCCCAGCACCTCGCCCTTGCCGTTGAAGCGGACCTTGGTGCCCAGTTCCACGGGGGTGGCGTCGTCGGCGCTCTGCGTCTCGGGCGAGGCGAAGTCGTCCCACACGGTGCAGGGGCAGGCGGCCGGGCGGTGCGAGCCGGTGGTGAAGGTCCAGGTGTGCTCGGGCGTCTGGTTGCCCGCGGCGTCCCTGACCCGCACGGAGGCGGTGTAGGTGGTGCCGGTGCGCAGCTCGGCGCTTGGCGTGAACTGGGCGGTCTTGCCGTCGCCGGTGACCGAGGTGGCGCCCGCGACCTGGCCGTCCGGGCCGGTGAGGGTGAACTGGGTCGAGGCCGGGTTGAGGCCCTCGTCGTAGGCGGCGGACAGGGTCGGGGTGAGGCCGACGCTGGCCGAGGACGAGACGGGGCTGGTGGAGACCAGCTCGGGCGCGCGGGTGTCGGGGCCGGGGTCCGGGGCCCACACCACGTCGACCCAGTAGTTGGTGTCGAGCGAGCTGCGGTTCGGGAAGCCCGCGCCGCCGCGGAAGACGCCGTTGGCGTTGCCGAGGTCGCCGGGTGCGCCGCTGGGGCGCACGGTCTGCGGCGCGGTCAGCGGCTCCAGGTAGCGGGAGGAGAAGCTGAAGTACTCCGGGTCGGAGGCGAAGTGGCCGGTGGGCGACAGGTAGGACACGACGTAGGTGGTGTTCTTGTCGACCTTCACCGGGATCGGGAACGCCAGGGTCTGCCAGCCGCTCGCGGTCTCGCCGGTGAACGTGCCGGTCGCCAGCTGGCGGCCGTCGGCGGTCCACAGGGTGCCGACGTGGGTGCCGGTGTCGTTGGGGCCCTTGTAGAAGCGCACGCCGCGCACGTAGCCGTCGGTGTTGGACTGCCACTTCACGCCCAGCTCCAGGGCGCCGCTGTCGGCGTTGTCCGGGTTCTTGGGCTTGTCGGCGTCGGTCCACAGGCCGCACGGGCAGGTGCGGGCGCCGACGCCGGGGGTGGCGGAGACGGGGCTGGACAGGTTGAGCGAGTCGTCGACCGCGCGGACCTGCAGGGTGGCGGGTCCGGACTTGGTCGGGGTGTAGGTGTAGCTCCAGGCGCTCTGGCCCGCGAGCCAGTTCGCCGGGTGCCAGCGGGTGCCGCCGTCGGTGGAGACCTCGACGCCGGTGACCTGGCCCGCCGCGTCGGTGACGGTGCCGGAGAAGGTGTAGGCGGCGCCGACGGTGGAGATGGCGGGCACCGAGGTGAAGGCGGCGGTGGGCGCCTGCTTGTCGGTGATGCCGTCGGTCTGGGTGAGGCCGGTCCGCAGGGTCGCGGCCTTCACGCCCATGTCGGCCAGGAAGTTGACCGTGGCCTGCTGCATCCGCACGTCGGAGGTGGGCGTGTTGGTGAGGAAGGCGTGGTCGTCGTCCAGGCCCCAGGCCCACTGCACGGTGCCCGCGCCGAACACCAGCGCGCCGCTCGTCTGGTCCTTGTAGTAGGTCAGGGCGTGCGTGGCGGTGTCGGGGGTGTAGTGGTCGCCGTAGTTCTGGAGCACGTACGGGCCGTCGAGCATGGCGACGGTGGTGCGGGAGAACTGGCCGACGCCCGCGGGCTGGAAGCCGTTGTCCGGCACGACGTTCCACTCGTAGCCGAGGGTGCCGGGCTGGAACGTGTAGGTGCTGCCGGGCGCCATGGTCTGGAGGTCGGTGTTGCGCCAGAGGCGCATCTTCCCGTACTGCGCGGGGACCTGGAGCGAGTCGTCGCGGCGGCCGTTGACGACGAAGATGTTGCCCAGCAGGGAGTTCTCCGGCCTGCCGCCGTCCTGCTCGGGGAAGCGCGGGTCGCGCCAGGTGCCGGTCCAGTCCGGGAGGCCGTCGTTCTGGGTGCCCTTGGTCTCCTTGAAGGAGGCGATGGTGCGCCAGTCGCGCTTCGTGCCGAACTTGCTGGCCTCCCAGCGGGTCTTCCAGAAGATCTCGTTGCCGGTGAGGAAGGCCAGGTGCACGCCCGCCGCGCGGGCCGCCTCGACGCTGGCGCGCTGCTCGTTCGACCAGTACTCGTCGTGGCCGACGGCCATGAAGACCTTCTGCTTCTTGATCAGCTCACCGCGCCGGGCGCTGTCGACGTCGGTGGTGTAGGTCAGGTCGTAGCCGTTGGACTCCAGGAAGCGGAGCATCGGGTACTCGGCGTTGAAGATGAAGTTCTCGTCGCCGTCGCCGCCGGTGTAGGGGCGGTTGTAGCTGACCTTGTAGGCCTGGCCGCCCTGGCCGGGGCCGTCGCCGAAGTAGAGGCTGTTGCCGCCGTAGCGGTTGTAGGCGACCCAGGTGGAGTCCGAGGTCTGGAACATGACCTTGCCGGTGGCGGTGTCGTCGCGGACGACGAACGCCAGCTCGTTGACGGCGGGCTGGTCGGCGGGCACGTCGGTGCGGCTCATCCGGGCGTAGTAGATGCCGGAGACGGCGTCCTGCGGGACGGTCCACGTGGTGGAGACGGCCCAGTTGCCGCAGTCGATCAGCGCGGTGCCGGTCGGGTAGGTCGGCATCGGCGTGGTGTCGCGGTCGCAGGCGGGCTGGTTCTGCGGGGTGGTGCGGGTGGTGCTGCCCATCAGGCGGGCGCCGGAGCCGCCGTAGTAGCCCAGGCGGTAGAGGTCGATCCGGTAGGAGGTCGCCGGGGTGAGCATCTTGAACTCGACGGTCTCGCCGGGCGCGTAGCTGATGTCGGTGGTGAACCCGAGGATCGAGTCGTCCTTGGAGGTGACCTGCCAGTCCGTCGCGCCCTGCTTGGTGTTCTCGCAGACGATCTTGTTGGCGACCGGCGCGTCGCAGGGTCCCGCCGCACGGGCGGTGGCCGCGGTGAACACGACGATCGGCACGATTCCGCTCGCGACCACCAGGACGGCCAGCAGCCCTCTCAGCAGACGCCCCGCTATCGACCCCACCATCGACAACTCAACTCCTCGAATGCACACGGTAGTGCGGCAGTCACTACTCCCCGTAGTGCAACCTTGTTGCTCCGAAAGTCGCCTATCAGCTGCAACTTGTTACGCACCAATGCATCTCGGTTGGATGACAACACGGTGGAAAATCTGATCCACTACTCAGAGTGACGACATGGGGGTAGTCGATAGCAGGCGACCGGGGTGGGTCCCCCGGTCGCCGGACTCCTCCGGCGGTCCGGTCCGCTAGGCGGTGGCGGCGGACAGCGCGGCGACGACCTCGTCCTGCTCCTCGTCGGTCAGCCCGACGAAGTGCGGCAGCAGGACGTGGTCGGCGGCGACCTTCTCGGTGACCGGCAGCACCGGGTTGTGCTCACCGGCGTGGTACACGGGCTCCAGGTGGCAGGCGGTGATGCGGCGGGTGGCCACGCCCCGCTCGGCCATGGCGGTCATGACGGCCATGCGCTCGTGCCGGACCAGGCGCACCAGGTACGACTGGTAGACGTGGCCGAGGCCCTCGGGCTCGAAGGGCGTCACGACGGCGTCGTTGCCCTTCAGCAGCTCGTCGTAGCGCGCGGCCAGCGAGCGGCGGGTCTTGACCACGTGGTCCAGCTTGCCCAGCTGCACCACGCCCACCGCGGCCTGGATGTCGGTCATCTTGTAGTTGAAGCCCACCTCGTCGTAGCTCTCGGCGATGACCGCCGTCGAGGTGTGCCTGGCCAGCGTGGACACCGAGGCGGCGTGCGCGCGCAGCGCCCGCAGCTTCGCGGCCCACTCGTCGCTGTCGGTGGTGACGACGCCGCCCTCGCCGGTGGTGAGGATCTTGCGGGCGTCGAAGCTGAACACGGTCAGGTCGCTGATCGCGCCCAGCCGCACGCCGTCGATCGTGGCGCCGTAGGCGGGCGCCGCGTCCTCGACCAGGAACAGGCCGTGCTTGTCGGCGATCGCCCGCAGCGCCTTGAGGTCGGCGGGCAGCCCGATCTGGCTGGCGGGCATGATCGCCCTGGTGCGCGGGGTGATCAGCTGCTCGACGTGCGCGGGGTCGATGTTGTAGGTGCGCTCGTCGATGTCGGCGAACACCGGCGTGGCGCCGGTGTAGCGGATCGAGTTCGGCGTGGCGATGAAGGTGAACGACGGGCAGATGACCTCGTCGCCCTCGCCGATGCCGAGCGCGGCCAGCGCGAGGTGCAGGCCGGTGGTGGCGCTGTTCACGCTGACCGCGTGCTTCGCGCCGACCTGCTCGGCGACCTGCTGCTCGAACTTGCCCGCGCGCGGGCCGACCGACAGCCAGCCGGAGCGCACGGCCTCGGCGGCGGCGTCCGCCTCCTCCTGGCCGACGTACAGGCGGGTGATGGGGATCATCGCTGCGCTCCCTGGAGTTCGTCCTGCCACCACGCGACGAGGCGGGTGAGTCCTTCGTGGAGGGACGTGGTCGCCTCGAACCCGATGCGGTCCTTGGCGGCCTCGGTGGAGGCGAGCCTGCGCGGGACGGCGTTGACCTTGCGCTCCGGGCCGTGCTCGGGGCGCAGGTCGGACCGGCCCATGACCTCCAGCAGCGCGTCGGCGAGCTGCGCGAGCGAGGTCTCCACGCCGGAGGCGACGTTGAAGATCTCGTCCGAGGCCTCGCTCTTCGCCGCGAGCACGTTGGCCCGCGCGATGTCGGTGCTGTAGACGAAGTCCATGGTCTGGCTGCCGTCGCCCAGGATCAGCGGCGGCGTGCCCTCGGCGATGCGCTCCATCCAGCGCACCAGGACCTCGGTGTAGACGCCGAAGACGTCCATGCGGGGGCCGTAGACGTTGAAGTAGCGCAGGCCCACGTAGTCCAGGCCGTGCATCTCGTTGAAGCTGCGCAGCAGGCCCTCGTTGTAGACCTTCGCGGCCCCGTAGAGGGTGCGGTTGCCGAACGGGTGGTGGTCCTCCTCGGTGGGGAAGACCTCGGCCAGGCCGTAGACCGACGCCGACGAGGCGGCGACGACCTTGGTGACCTTCTTCTCCACGGCGGCCTCGAGCACGTTGAACGTGCCGGTGGCCAGCACGTCGTGCGCCAGCCGGGGCTCCTCGGCGCACTGGGTGATCCGGATGGCGGCCTGGTGGAACAGCAGGTCGACACCGTCCATCGTGGACTTGACCAGCTCCACGTCGCGGATGTCGCCCTCGACGAAGCGGACCTTGCCGCTGGCCTCGGCGGTGGCGAGGTTGGCCATGCGGCCCCGCACCAGGTTGTCCAGCACGACGATCTCGGCGACGCCCTCGTCGACGAGCTGGTCGGCGATGGTCGAGCCGATGAGGCCGGCGCCGCCGGTGATCAGGACGCGCGCGTCACGCAGGTTCACGCTTCAACTCCGTGGTGGAAGGCCGGGTTCTCCAGGTAGGCGGCGAGGCTCGGGTTGGCCGAGTCCTTCGCGGACAGCGTCGGGTCCTCGACCGGCCACGGGATGCCCACGTCCGGGTCGTCCCAGGCCAGCAGGCCCTCGGCCTCGGGGGTGTGGAAGCCGGTGGTCTTGTACTGGACCTCGGCGACGTCGGACAGCACCGCGAAGCCGTGCGCGAAGCCCGGCCCCATCAGCAGCTGGGTGCGGTTGGTCGCGGACAGCTCGATCCCGAACCACTTGCCGAAGGTCGGCGAGCCGACCCGGATGTCGACCACCACGTCCCAGATCGCGCCGGCGGTGCAGCGCACCAGCCGGTGCTGCGGGGCGAGCCCGGTCTGGAAGTGCAGGCCGCGCAGCACCCCCCTGCTGGACCGGGAGTGGTTGTCCTGCACGAAGTCCAGGTGCAGCCCGTGCTGCTCCCAGCGGCGCTTGCTGTAGGACTCGAAGAAGAAGCCGCGCTCGTCCTCGAACCACTCGGGCTGGACCACGCGCACGCCGTCGATCTCCGTCGGCGTGACCGTCATGTCCATGCCCTGCTTGGGGGTGACCACCCCGCTCATGCAACCGCCTCTTCCCACTCGGCCGGGCGCCGCGCGTCCCGGACCCTCACGAACTCCCCGCCCCCGGCGAGGCTCGCCGAGGCCGCCTCAAGGATGGCCAGCACGCGCAGCCCCGACCAGCCGTCGGTCAGGGGAGCGCGCTTCTCGGTGATGGACGCCGCGAACTCCGCCATGACGCCGCGCAGGGCCTCGCGCTCGGGCAGCGCGGGCGCGACGGTCTCGCCGCGGCGGTAGGAGATGATCGCCTGCCTGCGCTCGGCCTCGCCCAGGTCGGCCGGGGTGAGGTCGGCGCCGCGGTCGTGCACGGAGATCCGCTGCACGATGTTCAGGTCGTCCCACACGACGGTGCGGCGCGAGCCGCCGACGATCATCGTGCGGATCTTGGTGGGCGAGAGCCAGTTGACGTGCACGTGCGCCAGGACGCCGTCGGACAGCTCCAGGGTGAGGTGCCCGATGCAGGCGCGGCCGGCGCCGATCGGGTCGGAGCCGTGCGCGGCCACGCGGGTGACGCGCACGCCGTCGGGCAGGATCGCGTCGAAGATCGACAGGTCGTGCGGGGCCAGGTCCCACAGCACGTCCACGTCCGGCTGCACCAGGCCCAGGTTGACCCGCACCGAGTCCAGGTACTGGACCGTGCCGATCTCGCCGGAGCGCACCAGGTGGCGCAGGTGCTGCACGGCCGGGGTGTAGCAGAAGGTGTGGTCGAGCATGAGGGTCAGGCCGCGCTCCTCGGCCTCGCGGACCAGCCGGTGGCCGTCCGCGTAGTTGGCCGCGAGGGGCTTCTCCACCAGCACGTGCTTGCCCGCGCGCAGGGCGGCCATCGCGACCGGCAGGTGGGTGGCGGCCGGGGTGGCGATGGCGACCGCGTCGACGGCGGGGTCGGCCAGCACCTCCTCCAGCGAGCCGGACACGCGGACCGTGGAGTAGCCGCCGAGGACCCGGTGGGCCTTGTCGGTGTCCAGGTCGCACAGGTAGCGCAGCGTCATGGCCGGGGTCGCCTGGGCGTTGCGCACCAGGTTCGGGCCCCAGTAGCCGGCGCCGATGACGGCGACGCCGATCGGCTGGTCCATCCGGTTCTCCTCAGCGGTCATCAGTAGGCCCCCTGACCGCCGAAGACGGCGCGGAAGGTCTTCCACAGGATCAGCGCGTCCAGCGCGAGCGACCAGTCCTCCACGTACCGCAGGTCGAGCCGCACGGACTCCTCCCACGACAGGTCGCTGCGCCCGGAGACCTGCCACAGGCCGGTCAGGCCGGGCTTGACCAGCAGCCTGCGCCGCACGTCGGGGCCGTACTTGGCGCTCTCCTCGGGCAGCGGCGGCCGGGGACCCACCAGCGACATGGTCCCTCCGAGCACGTTGAGCAGCTGGGGCAGCTCGTCCAGCGAGTAGCGGCGCAGGACGCGGCCGACGCCGGTCACCCTCGGGTCGCGGCGCATCTTGAACAGCACGCCGGAGCCCTCGTTGACCGACTGGAGCTGCGAGCGCAGCGCGTCGGCATTGGTCACCATCGTCCGGAACTTCAGGATCGTGAAGGGAACGCCGTCCTTGCCCACGCGGCTCTGCTTGTAGAGCACCGGGCCCCGGCTGTCGATCATGATCGCGACGGCCACGGTCAGCAGGACGGGCGCGAACAGGGTGAGCAGCACCGCCGAGCCGAGGCGGTCGAAGGTGGCCTTGACCACGCGGCGGAAACCGGTGAAGACCGGCTCGGACACCCGCAGCAGCGGCATCCCGAGCACGCCGGTGACGTGCAGGCGCGGTCCGGCGAAGTCCATCAGCGCGGGCGCGACGACCATCTCGGTGCCGGAGCCCTCCAGGTCCCAGGCGAGCTGCTGGAGGCGCTTGGGCGTCCAGTAGGCGTCGGGGGTGACCGCGACGATGCGGTAACCGCCCCGGCGCACCTGCTCGGCCAGCTCGCCGAAGCGGCCGACCACGGGGATGCCGTCCAGCTCGACGCCCATCTCGGCGCGGCCGTCGACGGTGCAGACCGCGTCGACGCGCCAGCCCAGGTGCGGGGCGCGGCGGGTGCGGCCGATCAGGTCCTTGACGGTGTCGACGTTGCCCGCGGCCAGCACCGGCAGCAGGCAGCGGCCCTCACCGCGGGCGCGGTGCAGGGGGCGGCGCAGGGCGTAGCGGACCGGGAAGGCGACCAGGGCGATGGCCGGGCCGACCAGGAACACCCAGCTCCGGCCGCCGGGCAGGCTGACGGCCAGCGCGCCGAGGCCCATGACCACGACCGCCGAGCCGATCGCGCGGCCCAGTCTTCGGAACTCCTCGGCGCCCTGGCCGAGGACGGACGCGCTCCACACCCGGTTCACGCACAGCGAGCCCACGACCACCGCGAAGGTGACCGCTTCGAGGGCGACGAGGTGCAGCGGGCCGAACGTGACGTGGTTGACCGACATGAGGTAGCCGGCCAGCAGGACCACCAGGAGGGTGCAGAGCAGGTCGGCGGCGATGACGCTGCGCCGGTACGCGGGTTCCCAGCGGTTCACCGGCGGTTGCGCGGGCGAGTGGGAGTGCGGCTGCTGCTGCGCGGTCGGTCGGGCTCGGTGGGCTGCGGTGCGACGTGTGCTCCTCGTGCGGTGGGTAGGCGCCACCCCGACGACGGCTCTGCGTCGCGTGGGCTGGACCTGCTCGCTCATCGTGGTAGCTCCCCCGGTTCGGGCGATCCGGACTTGCACGTTCGCAGGACATCCCCGACAGACCCCGCGCGCTGTGTTGGCAAATGCGCCGGGGCGATTTCTCGTCTCGGCAAACCGTGATTCGCTGAGCCGGGCGCGGACGTTACACGGACAGTGAAGGGCGTCGGCGGGTGCGATTCCTCACGGGGAGCTGCGACCACCCAGGCGGGTCAGCGGGTGACGTCGGGTCACGGATCATGACCTGCGGAAAACCCTTACCGGTGGAGGTCGGAGGCCGTCCACAGTGGTCGGACGTGTGGTGCGCGCGCGCGTGGGCACATCCATCGGCGATGGGCCTGGTTCCGTTACAGGGCGTTTTGACGGGTGGGATGAAACGTTCCGTTAATGCCGGACAAAGGCTCCCGAAGGGGCAACTCGGCCAGCGCGCGTGGCGGCCCGCAGTCACCCATTCACAGAGCGAACGCGCCTATTCGGCGCAACGGTCGCAGGCGTGGGGCAAATCTCACGCCGATCACTCCGCCGAAGGCGCGTGAGGCAGTTCACAAGGGGGAACCCGGAATGGAGTGCGCGGTTACCGGGAGGGGACGGGACATATGCGCAGCGCGATTGCGCGGGTGTGGGCGGCGGGAGGCGCGGGGGTGGTGCGGGCGGAGCAGCGGGAAGGGGCTTTCCGGGCGATCCAGCCGGCCTCCGGGGGCCGAGGGGGCCGGTGAGCAGGGGCCGCATTTCGCGGTGCGGACCAGCGGGGGCGGGGGAAGCCGCACTACCGCGGAGAGGGCGGAG
>NZ_JBQGCX010001264.1:0-9613 GCF_052038725.1 Actinosynnema sp. | reverse complement strand
CGGGGGGCCCGGTGCACCTGGGGCCGGGGGGGCCCTCTAAAAATGCGGGGGGGGGGCCCCTCGCCCCCCACCCGGGCCGACTTCACGGCAGCGCCTACGGGTTCAGCACCTCGGTGACCGAGGCGGGCCCGACGAGCGGGACGTCCGGGGAGATCCCGTCCTCCTCCACCAGCACCGTCTCGACCTCGTGCGGCTTGATCGCCCCGGAGCGGATGTCCTCCGCCCAGTGGCAGGCCACCCGGTGGCCGGGCAGCACCTCGCGCAGCGCGGGCCGCTCGGTGTCGCACCTGGTCGCCTGCCGCCACGGGCACCGCGTGTGGAAGCGGCACCCGGTCGGCGGGTTGGCGGGCGAGGGCAGGTCGCCCTTGAGCAGGATGCGCTCGCGCCGGTCCTCCACCACGGGGTCCGGCACCGGGATCGCCGACAGCAGCGCCCTGGTGTACGGGTGCAGCGGCTCGGCGTACAGCCCGTCCGAGCTCGCCTCCTCCACGATCCCGCCCAGGTACATGACGCCGACCCGGTCGGCGATGTGCCGCACGACCGCGAGGTCGTGGGCGATCACCAGGTAGGTCAGCCCCAGCTTCTCCTGCAGCTCCTCCAGCAGGTTCACCACCTGCGCCTGCACCGACACGTCGAGCGCGGACACCGGCTCGTCGGCGATGATCAGGTCGGGCTCGACCGCCAGCGCGCGGGCGATGCCGATGCGCTGGCGCTGGCCGCCGGAGAACTCGTGCGGGTACTTGCGCAGCGAGGTCGACGGCAGGCCCACGGCGGCCAGCAGCTCGCGCAGGCGCTTGCCGGTGGCCTCCTTGCCCTTGTCCAGCCCGTGCGCGCGCAGCCCCTCGACCAGGATCGACTCGACCGACTGGCGCGGGTCCAGCGAGGACATCGGGTCCTGGAACACCATCTGCATCCGCTGCCGCATGGTGCGCAGCGACTCGCCCTTGAGCGTGGACAGGTCGGTGCCGTCGAACACGACCCGGCCGCCGGTCGGCTCGGTGAGCCGCAGCACGGCCCTGCCGAGCGTGGACTTGCCGCAGCCGGACTCGCCGACCAGGCCGTACGTCTCGCCCTTGCGGATGCTCAGGTCCACGCCGTCGACCGCGTACACGTGGCCGACGGTGCGGTCCAGGAACACGCCCCGCTTGATCGGGAAGTGGACCTGGATGCCCTCGATCGAGATGAGGGCGTCGCCCTCGGGGGCCCGCTCGGCCTGAACGGGTTCTGCCGCGGTCACGCGCCCACCTCCTCTGCGACCTCGGGCCGCACCGGGTTGTGGCAGCGCAGCAGCCTGCCGCCGCCGAGGTCCTCCTGCTCCGGCGTGGTCGTCACGCACACGTCCAGCGCGTTCGGGCAGCGCGGCGCGAACGCGCAGCCGCCCTCCCACGGGATGTTGTCGGCGACCGAGCCCTTGATGGGCACCAGCCGCTCGCCGCGCGGCGCGTCCAGCCTCGGGATGGAGGCCAGCAGGCCGTGGGTGTACGGGTGGCGCGGCTGCCCGAACAGCTCGTGCCGCTGCGCCTTCTCCACGACGCGACCGCCGTAGAGCACGTTCACCTCGTCGCACAGGCCCGCGACGACGCCCAGGTCGTGCGTGATCATGACCAGCGCGGTCCCGGTGTCCTGCACCAGTTCCTTGAGCAGCGCCAGGATCTGCGCCTGGATGGTCACGTCCAGCGCCGTGGTCGGCTCGTCCGCGATGAGCAGCCGGGGGCGGCAGGCGAGCGCGATGGCGATCAGCGCGCGCTGGCGCATCCCGCCGGACAGCTGGTGCGGGAACTCCGAGAGCCGCCGGGTCGGGTCGGGGATGCCGACCTTGTCCAGCAGGTCGGCCGCCTCGACCATGGCCTGCTTGCGCGGCATCCCGCGGTGCCGCTCCAGCACCTCGGTGACCTGCAGGCCGATCGGGATGACCGGGTTGAGCGAGGACAGCGGGTCCTGGAACACCATGCCCAGGTCGCGGCCCCGCCGGTCGCGCATCTGGCGGTCGGACAGCTTCAGCAGGTCGGTGCCCTCGTAGCCGACCGACCCGGTGATCCTCGCCCCGCGCTTGGGCAGCAGGCCCATGATCGCGAGGGAGGTCACCGACTTGCCGCAGCCGGACTCGCCGACCAGGCCGACGGTCTGGCCGGGCTCGACGTCGAAGCTGACCCCGTCCACGGCGGTGAAGGGCTGCTCGCCCTTGCGCTCGAAGACGACGGTGAGGTCGCGTACTTCCAGCAGTGCCATCGGGATCACCGCCTGTTCTTGGGGTCGAGCGCGTCGCGCAGCGACTCACCGACCAGGGTGAAGCCGAGCGCGATCACGATGATGCAGCCCGCGGGCCAGAACGCCAGGTGCGGGTGGCTGTCGATCACGGTCTGGGCGCTGCCGAGCATCTGACCCCACTCGGGGATCGTGTCGTCGGGGTTGCCGAGGCCCAGGAACGACAGCGCCGCCGCGTCGATGATCGACGTGGCCAGCACCAGGGTGGACTGGACGATGACCGGGCCGAGCGAGTTCGGCAGCATGTGCCGGAACACGATCGGGCCGGGCTTCACGCCGAGCGCGGTGGCGGCCAGCACGTGGTCGCTGGAGCGCTGGGCGAGCATCGAGCCGCGCAGGAGCCGGGCGAACACCGGGATCTGCACGATGGACACCGCGAGGATCACGGTGAGCAGGCTGGGCCTGGCGAACAGCGCGCCGATGCCGAAGGCCAGCAGCAGCTGCGGGATCGACAGCATGACGTCGACGACGCGCATGACGAGCGAGTCGACCCAGCCGCCGAACGCGCCGGCGAGGACGCCGAGCACCATGCCGCCCGCGAGGCCGATCAGGGTGGCGAACACGCCGACCAGCAGGGTCTGCTGGGCGCCGACGAGCAGCCGGGCCAGCAGGTCGCGGCCGACCAGGTCGCCGCCGAGGGGGTAGCCCTCCTGCGGGCCGGGGATCTGGTTGCGGGCCTTGATGACCTGGTCGATCAGGTCGCGGGCCGCGGGGTCGTGCGGGGCGATCCACGGCGAGATCGCCGCGACGACCAGGAACAGCGCGATGATCACCGCGCCGAGCAGGAAGACCGGGCTGCGCCGCAGCCGCTTCCAGGCGCTGGCGGCGAGGCTGACGCCGGAGTCGGAGGCCGAGCTCTCGGCGAGAGCGTCGATCCGCTCCTTCTTCGTGGTGGGGGTCATGAGCGGCTACCTCGCCCTGATCCGAGGGTCGATGAGCGCGTACGACAGGTCCACCAGCAGGTTCACCAGCACGTAGATCATCGCGGCGACCAGGATGAACATCTGCAGGACCGGGTAGTCCCTGCGCTCGAACCCGATGGCCAGCGCCTCGCCGACGCCGGGGAAGGCGAACACCTTCTCGGTGAGCACCGCGCCCGCCAGCAGCGCGCCGATCTGCAGGCCGATGGTGGTGACCACGGGCAGCATGGCGTTGCGCAGGATGTGCCTGCGGCGGATGACGCTGCCCAGCAGGCCCTTGGACTCGGCGGTGCGCACGTAGTCCTCGTTCAGCACGTCGAGCACCGCCGCCCTGGTGATCCGGAAGATCACCGCGAACGGGATGGTGGCCAGCGCGCACGCGGGCAGGACCAGGTGCGTCAGCGCGTTGATCGCGGCGTCCCACTCCTGCGTGAGCAGGCCGTCGAGGACGAAGAAGCCGGTGACGCGGGTCGCGTCGATGCCCGCGGACTGGCGGCCCGCGGAGGGCAGCCAGCCGAGCTGGGACGCGAAGAGGTACTTGAGCAGGTAGGCCAGGAAGAAGACCGGCACGGCGACGCCGATCAGCGACCCGCCCACGCTCAGGTTGTCGAACAGGCCGCCGCGCTTGCGGGCGGCCAGGTAGCCCAGGGGGATTCCCAGCGCGATCGCGATCAGCATGGCGAAGGCGCTCAGCTCGATCGTGGCGGGGAAGCGCTGGAGGAAGATGTCCACCACCGCGTCGCCCGGCTGCACGCCGGTCGAGTTGCCGAAGTCCCCGGTGAGGGCGCGGCCCAGGAATTTGAAGTACTGGACGAAGATCGGCTGGTCCAAGCCGAGCTGCTTGCTCAACGCCGCCCGTGACTCTTCCGTGCCGCGCTCCCCCAGGAGGGCCGATGCCGGCCCTCCCGGGAGTGCGCGCAACCACGAGAAGACGAGCAACGAGAGCACCAGCACCACGACGACGAGCTGGATCAGCCGTCGGATGGTGTAGCGGAGCACTGGTTCAACCCCGTTGTCTCTGTGGTGGAGTGGTAGTCAGTCCGGTCAGTTGACCGTGACGTCGACGAACTTCTCGTCGGTCAGCGGGCTCGGAGTGATGCCCTTGACGTTGTTCTTCACGACCAGCGCCGGCGGCGAGTGCGAGATCGGCAGCGCGGGCACGTACTCGGCCATGATCTTGCGGTTGATCTCCTTGTAGAGGTCGTACCGCTTGGTCCGGTCCGGCTCAGCGTCAGCCGTCTTCAGCTGCGTGGCCAGGTCGGCGCCCCACGCGGAGGCCCCGGTGTTGAAGCGGTTGGCCGGGTTGCCGAAGAAGGTGCCCACCCAGTTGTCCGCGCTACCGGTGTCGCCGGTCCAGCCGAGCAGGAACAGGTCGGCCTGCTCGCCCTGGTCGACGTCGGTCAGGTAGCCGCCGTTCCACGGCTTGGTGACCGCCTCCACCTTGATGCCCGCCGCCTGCAGGTCCGCGGCGATGGCGCCGTAGAGGTCCTTCGGGTTGGGCATGTACGGGCGGGTGACCTCGGACGGCCAGTAGAACTTCAGCGTCAGGTCGGACGCGCCCGCCTCGGCGAGCAGCGCCTTGGCCTTCTCCGCCGAGTACTCGTACTTCTGCACGTCGTCGGCGTAGCCGCCCACGGTCTTCGGGATGAACTGGGTCGCGACCTCGGCGCCCTCGGGCAGCTGGGACTTGACCAGCTGCTCGCGGTTGATCGCGTGCAGCAGCGCCTGGCGGACCTTGAGGTCCTGGAGCTTCGGGTTCCGCTTCTGGTTGATGCCCACGTAGAAGACGTTGAACGCCGGGCGGACCTCGACGTTGAAGCCACCGCTCTTCAGGCTGTCCCAGTCGGCGGCGTTCGGGAAGTCGAAGCCGTCGATGTCACCGGACTGCAGCGCCTGCTTGCGGGCGGTCTCGTCGGGGATGATCCGGAAGACCAGCTTGTCCAGCTTGGTCTTCTCGCCCCAGTAGTCGTCGTTGCGCACGAGCTCGACGACGTTGTTCGCCTTGTCGTACTTGCCGAACTTGAACGGGCCCGTGCCGGTCGGGTGCTCGTTCGCGTAGGCCGGGAAGACGAAGCTGTCGCCCTGCGCCTTCACGTCGTCGGCGTTGAACTCCTTCAGGGCCTTCGGGCTCTGCATGGAGAACGACGGCAGGCCCAGGATGTCCGGGAACTTGGACGTCGTCTTGGTCAGGGTGACCACGGCGGTGTCGGCGCCCTCGGCGGCGCAGCTCTTGTAGAGCGACGTCTCCGGCTTGTCGGAGAAACCGCCGAAGTTGTCGACGTAGTACTGGGAGACGGCGTCGGACTGCGCGTCGCCCTTCAGGTTGTACCAGCGGTCGAAGTTGAAGCAGACGGCCTCGGCGTTGAAGTCGGTGCCGTCGTGGAACTTCACGCCCGTCTCGAGCTTGAACGTCCACGTGAGGCCGTCGGGAGTGCTCGACCACTCCTTGGCCAGCGAGGGAGCGGGCTCGGCGGTGCCGGGCTTGAACGTGGTCAGGCCGTCGAACATCTGCCTGGCGACGCGGAAGGTCTCACCGTCGGTCGCGAACATCGGGTCGAACAGCTTCGGGGCTCCCGCGGCCCCGAAGGTGAACGTCCCGCCCGCGGCGCCGCCGGTCCCGGAGTCCTGGCTGCGCTCGGACTGCACGCAGGAGGTGAGGACGAGCGCGGCGGCACTGGTGAGACCGATCGCAGCCACCCAGCGTCGCTGGGCCGATCGGGAATGAACCATCAAACACACCCCTATGGGAATTCCGGGATCTCACGGTGTGGTCACGGACGATAACCGGTCCTCACAACCTTCTAGACCGGCCGAGGTCACGATCCGGCCACGTGGCAGTTGATTGTCGTACGTCCGGCGCACGTCCGCTGACCCGGCGTGATCACCGTGGGTCGGGCAAACGCTCTCCTACGCTGTAGAACGGACGGTGACCAGCACCTCGGCGGGAAGGGGGGACCCGGTGGGCGAGCAGCTCGAACTGGGCGTCCTCGGACCGCTGCGGGTGGTGGTCGGCGGGCGGCACGTCGCGGTGCGCGCGGGCAGGCAGCGGTGCCTGCTGGCGTCCCTGCTGACCCGGCCGGGATCACCGGTCTCGGTGGACGAGCTGGCCGAGCACGTGTGGGGCGACCGGCCGCCCGCGCGGGCCAGGCAGACCCTGCACACCTACGTCATGCGGCTGCGCCAGGTCCTCGGCCCGGAGGTGCCGATCCGGACCGTCCCGGACGGCTACCTGGTGGACGTCCCGGCCGCTGCGGTGGACGCCGCCAGGTTCGACGAGCTGCTCGCGCTCGGCGACCGCGAGCAGGCGGCCGGACGGCTCGCCGAGGCCTCGTCCGCGCTGGCAGCGGCCCTGGAGCTGTGGCGGGGACCGGCGCTGGCGGACGTCCCGTCGGCGGTGCTGCACCGCGACGAGGCGCCCCGGCTGACCGAGCGCGGGCTGCACGCGCGCGAGCGCCGCGCGGAGGTCGACCTGGCGCTCGGGCGGCACGCCGAGCTGGTGCCGGAGCTGACCGCGCTGACCGCCGAGCACCCCCTGCGGGAGCGCCTGTGGGCGCAGCTCGTGGTGGCCCTGCACCGCTCGGGGAGGCGGGCCGAGGCGCTGGCCGCGTACGACCGGGTGAGCGCCCTCCTGGCCGAGGAGCTGGGCATCGACCCCGGCGGGGAGCTGCGCCGCGTGCACCGGGCCGTGCTGGCCGACGAGGGCGGTCCCGCCCCTGGTCCGGAGGGGGCGGAGAGCGGTCCGGAACCGGTCGCGCCGTCCCAGCTCCCGGCGGGCGCCGGGGACTTCGTGGGGCGCTCGAACTCGGTTCACCTCGTGGAAACACTGCTGCGCAGATCACACGGTGTGCCGGTCGTCACCTTGTCCGGGCAACCCGGAGTAGGTAAAACCGCCCTCGCCGTGCACGCCGCGCACCGGTTGCGCGGGGACTTCCCGGACGGCCAGCTGTACGTGAACCTGCGCGGACACGCCCAGGGGCCGCCGCTGAGCGCCGTGGACGTGCTGCCGAGGTTCCTGCGCGCCCAGGGCGTCGCCCCCGAGTCGGTGCCGCTGGACCCGGACGAGCAGGAGGCCCTCTACCGCTCCCGGCTGACCGGCAGGCGGGTGCTGGTGGTGCTGGACGACGCGGCGAGCGCCGAGCAGATCCGCCCGCTGCTGCCCGGCTCCCCCGGTTGCGCCGTCCTGGTGACCAGCCGGGACGCGCTGCGCGGCCTGGCGGTCAGCCACGCGGCCACGAACGTGCGCCTGGACGTGCTCGACGACGGCGAGGCCAGGGCGCTGCTGTCCGGGGTGCTCGGCGCGGACGTGGTCGGCGGCCAGCGCGCCGCCACCGGCGAGCTGGTGGCGCTGTGCGCGCACCTGCCGCTGGCGCTGCGGATCGCCGCCGCGAACGTGCTGAGCAGGCCGGGGACCACCGTCGCCGGGTACGTGGAGGAGCTGCGCGCGGGCAACCGGCTGGCGGCGCTGAGCGTGGAGGGCGACGAGCGGGCCGCCGTGCAGGCCGCGTTCGACCTGTCGTACGCCGCCCTCAAGCCGGAGCTGGCGCAGCTGTTCCGGCTGCTGGCGGTGGCGCCCGGCGACCTCACCCCGGACCTGGCGGCGGCGCTGGGCGGCCGGCCCGTCCCGGAGGCGCGCAGGCGCCTGGACCGGCTGGCCACGGTGAACCTGGTCGACCGGCCCGCGCCGGGCCGCTACCAGTTCCACGACCTGCTCAGGGACTACGCGGCCCAGCGCCTGGCGGCCGAGGACGGCGAGGCGGGCAGGGACCGGGTGTTCCGCAGGCTGCTGGACTGGTCGATCCGGTCGGTGGACGCCGCCACCGAGGCGCTCAAGAGCACCCTGGTGCGCCACCCGCGCGCCTCGGACGTGCCGGGCGTGGAGCCGAGGCGGTTCGACTCGCCCGCCGAGGCGCTGGCCTGGTTGGACGCGGAGCGGGCGAACCTGGTGGCGCTGGTGTCCCACGCCGCCGCGCGCCCGCCGCACGAGGACTGCTGGCAGCTGGGGGTCGCGCTGCGCCGCGACTTCTACCTGGCGGCGCTGCCGGGGGAGTGGCGGGCGGCGGCGGGCGCGGGCCTGGCGTCGGCGCGGGCCGCGCGGGACCCGGTGGGCGAGGCGGCGATGCTGTCGTCGCTGGGGGTCCTGTACTGGTCGCTCGGCAGGCACCCGGTGGCCGTCGACCACTTCCTGGCGGCCGTGGGCGTGCAGGAGCGCGGCGGGGCGTGGCCGAGGGCGCGGGCGCAGGTCCTGGCGAACCTGGGGGCCGTGTACATCGACGTGGGCGAGCTGGAGCGGGCGACCGAGCACCTGGAGCGGGCGCTGGCCATCACCGGGGAGATCGGCGCGCCCCAGCAGGAGGGCATCACCCAGCTGAACCTCGGCGGCGTGTACCTCCAGCTGGCCGAGCTGGACCGGGCCGCGGCGTGCTTCGAGGGCGCGCTGGACGTCGGCAGGCGCCTGGGGGTCTGGATGACCCAGGCGGACGCGCTGCACGCGCTCGCCGAGGTGGAGCTGCTCAGGGGCGCGCCCGCGCGGGCCGCGGACCTGTTCGAGCGCTCGGGCGAGCTGTACGGGCTGGCCGGGGCGCGGAGCTTCGCGCACATCCCGCACGAGGGGCTGGCGCAGGCGCACCTGGCGCGGGGCCGGTACGCGGAGGCCATCGCGGAGGCGGGTCGGGCGCTGGAGTTCGCGCAGGAGCGGGAGAACCTGAAGGGCCGCTGCGACGCGAAGAACGTGCTGGGGCAGGCCCTGGTGGGCGCGGGGCGGCTCGTGGAGGGCGCGGGACGGCACACCGAGGCGCTGGGCATCGCCGAGGAGATCAGCTACCCGTGGGGCATCGTGGCCGCCCGCAGGGGCCTGGCGACGGCGCACCACGCGGCGGGCCGCCTGGTGGAGGCCGAGGAGGCGGCGCGGAGTGCCCTGGAGGGCGCGGCGGCCTACCGGCTGCGGCTGCCCGAGGGCGACGTCCTGGTGCTGCTGGGCCGGATCGAGCTGGACCTCGGCGAACTGGACCGCGCGCTGGACACCGCGAACCGCGCCGCGGCAGCGGGGGCGGCCTCGGGAAGGCGCCTGCTCGCGGCCCAGGCCGACCACCTCCTCGGTGACCTGAGAGCTGCAGCGGGCGATCCCAGGGCCGCACGGGCCCTCTGGGACGCCGCTGCGGCGGGCTACGAGTCCGCGGGAGCCCCGGAGGCGACGATCCTCAGAACCCTCCTGCGCCGCGTGTCCTGACCCGCGCCCCCAGGCGCCCGGACCACTTCACGCCGGTCCTCGGCGTGTTCTCCACCGCATTTTCCTCAGAACGCAGAAAAGCCCTGTGGGGGGGCCGGAAAACCGGGCGCCCCACCGGGGAAAAATTTTGGGCGGCGGCCTACACTCCCACACCCGCACGAGTGCAGTACCAACGGCGCTGGTAGGCTTAAATAACGGGGTC
>NZ_JBQGCX010001263.1:0-4782 GCF_052038725.1 Actinosynnema sp. | reverse complement strand
CCGCACCACCCGCTGCTGGCCAGCACCGCGGAGATGGGCCTCGCGGCCCTGCCCAGCGGGCTGTCCTCGCCCCCCTCGGCCTGAGCCGGGGGGCCTGACCTCAGGCCGCGTCGTCGCTCTCGTCGGCCGGGAGCGGCGTCGCGTGGGTCAGCACGTGCGCGATCTGCTCGGGCGTGGCCGGGTCCTTCGCGTCGAACCAGGGCGCGCTCGTGGCGGCGCTGTTGCGCCAGGAGGTGTCCTCCAGCACGGACTTGGCGAACGTCGGCCAGGCCGCGCCCTCGGCGTCCGGGAAGTCGATCTTCACCTGGGCCGCGCGGGGGTCCACCTCGCCGCGCGGGACCTGCGGCGGGGTCCAGCCGTCGGCGCGGCGCAGGTCGTAGTCGACCCGCACGTCCGCGCCGTCCCTGGACCCGCCCGGCAGCACCTGGGCGTCAACGCCGCCGTCGCGCAGCCTGCTCGCGACCTCGGCGGCGTGCGCGCCGTCCACGGCCACGACCGGCGGCAGCCAGCCGTTGGCCGCGCGCTTGCCCGCGCTCTCGGTCAGCTCGGCGGCCCGCGCGTCGATCCTCGCGAGCTGCGCGTCGTCCAGCCTGCCGCCGGGGGCGACGTCGAAGGACGCCTCGGGCGGGACACCGGTCCAGGCGCGCTCGCGGCCGGACCGGTGGTCGGCGGAGCGGTCGGTGGCGGGCGGGGTCGCGCCCGGCTGGTCCGGCCGACCGGCGCGCGGCGGCGCGGCGGGCGGGATCGGGTCCGCCGGGGCCTTGCCCTTGTCGGTGGTGCTGGCGGCGATCTCGTCGGCCCTGCGCTCGGCGGCCTCGCGCGCCTCGCGCAGGTCGGCCTCTCGGACGGCGCCGTCGATCGCCGCCCGCTCCTCCGGGGAGATCGGGTCCGTGCCGCGCGGCTCCCGCGAGGTGCCCGCGCGGGCCGCGTCCTCCCCGGCGCGGGTCGTGGTGGAGCCGGTCTCGCCGGGCTTCGGCGCGCCGCGCGCGGGCGCGGCCCCCCGCGCGCCGCCCTCCGGCTCGCGGACCGGCGCCGGGGTCTCCACCACCGTGCACGCGGGCGGCGCGGGCGGCGTCCCGCCGTCGGTCGTCGGCGGCGTGGCGCGCGCGGCGTTGTACGCGTCGACCTTCGCCTCGACGTCCCGCTTGGCCTGCCACCACTCCAGCTGCTTGACGTCCGACTTGGCGCGCTCGGTGGCGAGGGTGGCCTCGACCTTGGCGATCTGCGCCTTCAGCAGGTTGGTCCTCAGCGCGTTCGCCACGACCTGGGCCGCCCGCTCGTCGGCGACCTTCGCGGCGGTCTCGGCCGCGGAGTCCCGCGTGGTCGCGAGGCCCTCGGCGTTCTCCAGCTCGGTCCGCGCGGCGCCCAGGGCCTCCCGCGCCCTCCCCAGGGCCGCGACGTCGTCCCGGTGCTGCTGCCGGAGGCGGTCGGCCTCGGCCCGGCTGCCGTCGCGGACGCCCTCAGCCTCGGTCTGCCTGCCCTGGAGCGCCTCGACCTCGGCGCCCAGCTCGTCGACCCGCGTCTGCAGGCCCGGCCTGCGCAGCACCGCCTCGCTCAGCGCGATGACGGACGCCTCCGAGCTGTCCGGGTGCTGCGCCGCGGTCGCCTTCGCCGCGATGTCGGCCTCGGCGGCCCGCAGCGCCTCCTGCGCCGCGCGCAGCTCGCCCTGCTTGGCGGCCGTCGCCTCCGCCGCCTCGCGCGCGGCCCGCGTCTTGGCCTCGGCCTTCGCGTCGGCCGCCTCGATCAGGCCGGGGCCCTTCGCGACCTCGGTCTCCAGGCCGGTGACGGCCTCCTGGCGGGTGTTGACGATCCCCTGCTTGACGGGCACGTCGGCGTGCGCCTCGGCCTGCGCCCGGATCGCCCCGTCGCGCTCGGCGACCGCGCCCCGCACGTCCACCCCGTCGCGCGCGTTCGCCAGCTCGGCGATCTTCGGGGCCACTTCGTTGATCTTGTCCTGCGCGTCGTGCCTGGCCTTCTCGACGGCCAGCTCGGCCGTGCGCCACTCGCCCGCCGCCGCCTTGACCTTGCTCTGCGCGTCGGCCATCACCGGGTCGATCCCCGTGCCGAGGACCTGCGGCACGTCAACGCCCAGCATCCGCACCGACACCGAGTCCGGCACGGTCACGTCCACCACGGACGTCCTGCCGTCCACGGTGGCCACGACGCGGTACTCGACGTCGTAGTCGACCAGCGCGGTCAGGTTGCCGGGGTTCTTGACGTTGTTGGTGGTGCCGGACGCGTGCCCGCCGCCCTGCGAGGAGTCGCTCTCCGTCGCGTGCTTGACGTCGAGCCCGCCGAACTTGCCCAGCTCGGTGTTGTTCGCGACCGTGTCGTTGAACCGCGCGCCGCCGCCGACGCCGAGCCCGACGTCACCGCCGTTGGTCGTCTTCGCGTCGGCGTTCGTCGTCCACGTGGACGTCTTCGGGTTCTCCAGGTTCACGCTCTCGCTGAGCGAGTTCAGGCTCCGCTCGACCACCCGCGCGTAGACCTTGACGTCGGCGTGCTTGCCGCCGAACACCGAGGTCTCGTGCAGGGTCGGCACGGTCAGCGAGTCGCGGAACACGCCGGGCAGGCCCGGCTGGAGCACCTCGGAGCTGATCGCGTTGTGGACCACGTTCAGCGAGCCGGTGCCCTTGCCGGTCAGGCCCTTGCCCGCGCCCGCCTTGGTCAGCGCCTCCACGGCGGCGTCGCGCACCGCCTCGGCGCCCCGGAAGTTCTCGACCGACGCGCCCCGCGGGACCCAGCTGGTGTGGTCCGGCCCCCGCCAGTCGGCGATCGCGTCCGGCTGGGCGTCGGCCGCCGTGCGGACCTGCGGCGCCCCGGCGCCCGCGGCCGGGGTGGCCTTGGCGGGCGGCGCGGTGACGCGCTGGTTGTCCGCGTGCAGCCGCATGGAGATGTCCTGCGGCCCGCTCTTGACGCTGGCGACCGGGTCGGCGTTCGCGCCCTTCTCCACCACCAGCTCGAACTCGACCGGCACCACGTACCGGGCCGCGGGCCCGGTGGCCGCGCGGAGGTTGCCCTCCTGCTCGGTCTTCGCGTTGCTGACGCCGACCTCTTGGGTGTGGGCCACGTGCGCGGTGACGGCGATCGGGATCGCCCCGTTCACCGTGCCCGGCGCGTTCGGCCGCGCGGTGCCCGGCTGGTTGATGCCGGGGATGAGCGCGCTCAGCGACCAGCCGGTCTTGTTGGTCAGGGCGGTGGTCTGCTTCACCGCGCCCGTGACGGTGTGCTCGACGTCGACGCCGTCGTTCACCACCTCCACGAACTTCGGCTCACCGGCGGGCTTGGCCTTCAGCGTCACCTGGTAGGTGTCCTTGCCGAAGGTGCCCGGCTGGTGCAGCAGCAGCGGCACGCCGCCGTCGAGCGCCCCGTCGATCAGCGCCTGCACGCTGGTCGGCGAGGTGAAGTCGGTGAGCCGCTGGAAGTTGTTCGTCAGGTCCCGCATGACGGTGTCCGGGACCATCGTGCTGCTGCCGAACCGGGAGGTCTCCCGGTTCAGCTGCTCGATCAGCTGGTTCACCTCGGCCGACAGGTCGGGGCCGTTCTCCACGGCGCCCAGGCCCAGCGCGCTCGACCCGTCCGTCGTCATCGACTTCGGCGGGCGCATCTCCGGCATGGCCTCGGCCGGGACGTGCTCGGGCAGCTTGGGCAGGACGCCCATCTCGCGCGCCTCGGCCTCGGTGACGCGCACGAACACCGCGCCGGGAAGCTTCGTCGTCGCGCCCGCCGTGTTCGGCGTGCCGCCGTGGTACAGCGCGTTGCCCGCGCGGCTCTCGGCCACCACGGACACGTCCGCGTCCAGCTGCACCAGCACGGTGCGCTGCGTCCCCGGCGTGACCACGTTGCGGTCGACCGTGCCGGACACCTCGACCGCCGACGACCTCTTCTCGCTCCACGGGGTGTACTGGCCCATGAGGCCGACGCCCACCGCGGTGGTGCCGGGGGCGGGCTCGCCCTCGGGCACGGTCGGGGTCTTCCTGGTCACCACGTTGGCGCCCGCCGTGGCGTCCACGGACTTCGACTTGGACGACTCGGCCGAGGCCTTCGCCCCGCCCGTCGACGCGTTCTCGGTGCCGTTGCCGTTGCCGTCGCCGAAGTGGTCGGAGATCGACACCAGCTTCGGGTTGCTCAGCCCCATCGTCATGCCGAGGGAGCCGGAGCGGGCGGTGAACCGCCTGCCGTACTTGAGGCCCTGCTCCTGGACGCCCGACTCCAGCAGCTTCGGCAGGGCGGCCTCGATGTTCTCGGCGGAGAACATCGTGTCGATCTGCGCGCGCGCCGGGGTGCCGGGCAGGGTCAGCGCCGTGTCGTCCTTCGCGGCGCGGTTGACCACGTCGACGGCCATGTCCCGCACGTGCTCGGCGCCGGTGAACGCCTCCACGTGCAGGAGCTTCGGCGCGATCGGGTCGCCCTTCCCGGCCTTGGCCGGGGTGGGCTTGCGGTCCGCGCGCGACGCGCCGTGGTCGGCCAGCAGGTCCTTGACGGTGGGCTTGCCGCCCATGGGCGTGGGGTCGGTCGGCGTGCCGGGCTTGAAGGCCTTCGGGTCGCCGGTCATCGTCGAGCTGTCGGAGATCCACAGCTCGACGGGGTGCGTGGCGTTCGGGGTCTCGGGGAACTGCTTGGTCGCGACCTGCTTGACCTCGGGCACGCGCGTGCCGGGCAGGTCGGACTTGCTGTGCGGCGCGAACGTGCGGGGCCGCTCGATCGAGGTGATCTCCACGACCAGCCGCACCTCGCCCTGGAACAGCTGGGCGTTCTTGCTGCCCACGTTCAGCGAGGTGT
>NZ_JBQGCX010001262.1:0-3896 GCF_052038725.1 Actinosynnema sp. | reverse complement strand
TCGGCGGCCTGGCCGCCCTGCTGCTCCGGCTGCTGCTCGGCCCAGGCCGCCAGCTGGTCCAGCACCTTCCGCGCCTCGTTGTTCGGCTTCACCTCGGTGAACTTCTTGCCCACCGCGATGTCCACCGTGGCGTCCTGCCGGTCGTCGCGGACCAGCTCCATGCACGGCTCCATGACGCTCAGCGTCCGCGCCGCCTCCGCGCCCGGCGCCCCGAACCGGATCTGCCCCCGGCAGGCCATGTCCTGCGCGGGGTAGACCGGGTCGTTGCCGGGCTCGGCGGCCTGCTGGGCGCCCATCTCCGTGAGGGAGGTGGCCACGAACTTCGCCTGGTTGCGCTGCGTGCTCGCGTTGAACGCCCGGAAGTGGATCTCGCCCACCGGAGCCAGGTCCGTTCGATCGAGCGCGTCGTGCCCCAGTGCCGTCCCCAGCACCTGCTCCTGGCCGGGGGCGACCCCGCCGGGAGCGTTGCACTTGATGGCCGCGTCCATGTCCTCGGCCTCGCCGAGGACCTTCACCCACACGACAACCGAAGACACCACAAGCACCAGGAGCAGGAGCAGCGCAGGCACCGGCCTCCGCTTCCGGTAGCGCGCTGACCCGCCGCTCACCGTTCCGCTCGCGGGTTCCACGTCCGCCGACCTCCCCATTGGCGCAAGTACTCCTCCTGATCAGGCTATGCCCAGCTACGGCTTCCCGCGTTCCGGGAATACCGTGACGACGAGCAATCACCCTGTGGCGGGCAGTGGTCGCCCAGTCGAGTGACGCCACCCGTCCGCACCGGGAACGGCGGCACTCGCGGACCAGCCTATCGGGCCTGGGAGAGAAGGGACCGTCACCCTTCTGCTCAATTAGGGGGAACCCGGTGCACGCGAGCCTGATCAGTGAGCTACCCTCTGCGCGCTCCGCGCATCGCCGGACACCCGTCAGACCGACGTGTGGAGGGGGCTTGTCGCCCGGTGTGCGGGCGTAGAGACCTCCGTCACCCGTGGCGGGGGCACAAACAGGAGCGCTGGTGCGTTAACCAGCGCGCGACACAGTCTCCGTTGACCGCAGGGGTGAAAGAAGATGGCGACCGACTACGACGCTCCGCGTCGCAGCGAGGCGGACGAACTCGCTGAGGACTCCCTCGAGGAGCTGAAGGCGCGGCGCAATGAAACGCAGTCCGGGGTCGTCGACATCGATGAGGACGCGACGGCCGAGAACTTCGAGCTGCCCGGCGCCGACCTGTCCGGCGAGGAGCTCACGTTCAAGATCCTTCCGAAGCAGGCTGACGAGTTCACCTGCTCGAAGTGCTTCCTCGTGCACCACCGCAGCAGGCTGGCCGAGGAGGAGAACGGCCAGTACATCTGCCGGGACTGCGCCTGAGCGACCGGGCGCAGGCCCCCTCACCGGGACGACCCCACCGCAACGCCGCTTCGGAACCATCCGGGGCGGCGTTCGGCGTTCCGGGGCGCGTTCCGGCGCCGGTTCCGCCGAACGGCCGCGAGCCGTTCTCCCGACCCGGCGGGGCGACTTCTCCGCCGGACCACCGGAGTTCTCCGGCGCGGACGCGGGTGGTGTTGTCACCCGACCGGGCCAACCTGGCGCGGGAATCGACGGCTAATCCGCCCGTCCGCACAACCCGTCCACCGGAACGGGTGTAAACGGAATCATTTGGGGTAACCGGTGTGGTTGCGCCCCGACTCGCCGCGCACGACCACCACTGGCGGGGGAGCGCCACTTTCCGCACGAATGCGGACAACTCCGGTTCGGTTCACCGATCGTTAGTGGATCGAAACCAAGCCGTTCGACGGGTCCGAGCGGTGATCAACAACCGTCGAACCCGTCCGAAATTCCACCATTCGGGATTTCCGCCGCGCCGGACCGCGCATTCCGCGCGCCCGGTCGGCCGCCCCGGTCGAGCGCCCGCGCCGATCGCTACGCGTCGGCGTCGCCCTCGGGGTTCGCCCTCGGGGCCGTCGCACCGGAGGCCGCCGCACGGGGGACCGCCGCACCCGGAGCCGCCGCGCCCGCCTTCGCGGCCGGGGCCTTCGCCGCCTCCGCGCGCAGCGCCTCGACCAGCCTCTCCGGCGAGCGCGTGCTGAACAGCCAGTACGGCGTCGGGTCCTGCGGGTCGACCAGCCGCACCCGCAGCATCGTCGGCACCCAGCCCCGGTGCAGCACGAACGCCATCGGGTCCAGCTCCGGCCCCATCGCCCTGCGCTTGCCCTTGGCGTCGACCACCTCGACCTCGCCGAGCAGCCCCACCGGCACGTGCGCGGAGCCCACGGTCAGCTCCCCGCCCGACACCTCGACGCGGGTCCACCCCATCCGGACGATCAGCGCCAGCGTCAGCGGCAGCACGATCACGTAGGGCAACCAGGACCGGACGCCGGGGAAGCCCATGTGCACCTCGGCGGCGAGCAGGGACGCGGCGGCGAGCGGCAGCAGCCACCCCCACCAGGGGATGAACAGGCGCTCGCGGAAGGTGGTCGGGGCGGTCACAGCACTCTCGCTCACGCGGTCAGGGTAGTCTCGCGCGCCGTGCCCAGCGTCGAGGTCCTGTTGTCCCGGCTCGATCCTTCAGTCCCGCCCCCGTCCTACGCCCGGCCGGGTGATGCGGGCGCCGACCTGGTCACCACGTCCGACGTGGTGATCGAACCCGGCGAGCGCGCCGTGGTCGGCACCGGCGTCGCCATCGCGCTGCCCCGGGGGTACGCGGGCTTCGTGCACCCGAGGTCGGGGCTGGCCGCCAGGGTGGGGCTGAGCGTGGTGAACACGCCGGGGACGATCGACGCGGGGTACCGGGGCGAGATCAAGGTCTGCCTCGTCAACCACGACCTGCGCGAACCGGTGGTGCTGAGCCGGGGCGACCGGATCGCCCAGCTGGTGGTGCAGAAGGTGGAGCACGCGGTGTTCCGCGAAGTCGACGAGCTGCCGGAGTCCGAGCGCGGCGACGGCGGCTACGGCTCTACTGGCGGGCACTCGGTGCTCGCCCGGACTAAGGGGTGAGGCGATGTTCGGACGGCGCCGCAAGCGCGGTCGGCACTCCACGAACCGGGGTGGCGAGGACGACCTGCTGATGGAGGAGGGCGAGGAGGCCACCGGCCCGTTCGACTCCACGCAGGCGCCGGAGGACGGGATCAACCGGCTGGACCTCGGCTCGGTCCAGCTGCCCGTGCCGGACGGCGTGCAGCTGCAGGTCGAGATGGACCCGACGGGCGCGGTCCGCGCGGTGCACCTGCTGACCCCGGTGGGCCAGCTGACCGTGAGCGCCTTCGCGGCCCCGAAGACCGAGCGGCTGTGGCCGGAGGTGAGCGCCGAGCTGATCACCCAGCTCAAGGGCGACAACTTCCGCATCAACCGGCTCAACGGCGAGTGGGGCGAGGAGATCACCGCCCGCTCGCCCGAGGTGCACCTGCGGTTCGTGGGCGTGGACGGCCCGAGGTGGATGCTGCGCGGCGTCGCGGCGGCACCCTCGGAGGAGCAGGCCGAGCAGGCCCTGATGGCGCTGCGCGACCTGCTCCGCTACACCGTGGTCGTGCGCGGCACCCAGCCGATGCCCGTGCGCACCCCGCTGCCGGTCGAGCTGCCGGAGGCCATCGCCCGGCACATCGCCGCCCAGCAGCAGGAGCAGTAGGCGCCGAGCCGGGGACGGCGCCGGGGCGAGCTGTCCGAGGGTGCTGCCAACAGTCAACCGCCAACTGTTGGCAGCGCTCCGGTCCCGGCCGCCGACTCGGCCCACGCGGCCACCGCCGCCCCGCCCAGGCTCTCCCGGTCGCGCCCGAGGTCGGCGAGGCCGATCCGCCGCACCACCGCGCCCGGCGCGGTCCGCCCCCACAGCTCCGCCACGTCCAGGGGGTGCACCGGGTCGTCGACGCACGCCGCGATCCCCACCGGCGCCCGCAACCCCGCGA
>NZ_JBQGCX010001261.1:0-6209 GCF_052038725.1 Actinosynnema sp. | reverse complement strand
CGTCGCTCGGGTCCCGGTGACGCCGGGCGCGGGGCCCGTGGAGGCGGGCGATTACGATCACGGGCCGTGAGCTTCGACCTGCTGCCCGCCGTCGACGTCGTCGCCGGCCAGGCCGTCCGCCTCGTCCAGGGCGAGGCCGGTACCGAGACCGCCTACGGCACCCCGCTCGACGCCGCGCTCGCCTGGCAGCGCGACGGGGCCGAGTGGGTGCACCTGGTCGACCTGGACGCCGCGTTCGGGCGCGGGGGCAACCGCGAGCTGATCGCGCGGGTCGTCGGCGAGCTGGACGTGAGGGTCGAGCTGTCCGGCGGCATCCGCGACGACGACTCGCTCGCCGCCGCGCTCGCCACCGGCTGCGCCCGCGTCAACCTCGGCACCGCCGCGCTGGAGAACCCGGAGTGGTGCGCCAAGGTGCTGGCCACCCACGGCGAGCAGGTCGCGATCGGCCTGGACGTGCGGATCACCGAGCACGGCCACCGCGTGGCCACCAGGGGCTGGACGACCGACGGCGGCGACCTCTGGGAGGTCCTGGAGCGCCTGGACCGCGACGGCTGCACCCGCTACGTGGTCACCGACGTCTCCAAGGACGGCACCCTGACCGGCCCGAACACCGACCTGCTGCGCGAGGTCTGCGCCCGCACCGACGCCCCCGTCATCGCGTCCGGCGGCGTGTCCAGCGTCGCCGAACTGGTGGCGCTGGCCGAGCTGACCCGCGACGGCGTCGAGGGCGCGATCGTCGGCAAGGCCCTCTACGCGGGCGCGTTCACCCTGCCCGAGGCGTTGAGCGCGGTCCGCGGCTGATCGCGGCGGTGATCTCGGCCACGACGTGGCGCTCGGCCGCGTCCCGCTCGACCCCGGTCGAGTCGAGGACGCGCGCCGCGGCGCCGTCGCCCTCGGCCAGCAGCCCCAGCAGCAGGTGCTCGGTGCCCACGAACGTGTGAGCCAGCCGCAGCGCCTCCCGCACGGCCAGTTCGAGCGCCTTGCGGGAGTTCGCGGAGAACGGCTGCGGGTCGGGCCGCTTGCCGGACTCCTTCTCCAGCTCCACCAGCAGGGCCAGCCGGGTCGTGCCCTCGGAGGCCTCCAGCTTGGCCACGGTCCTGGCCCCGAGCCCGCCGTGCTCGTCGAGCAGGCCCATCAGCAGGTGCTCGGTGCCGATGCGCTCGCTGTGCCTGGCGTGGTGCTTGGCCAGCGCGACCACCCTGCGCGCCCGGTCGGTGTACCGGTCGAACGAGGGCTTGCCCAGATCGGGTGATTCCTTGGGCACGAAGCGCTTCTGCGCGGCCTGCTTGGACACCCCGATGCTCTCGCCGATCTCGGTCCACGACGCCCCCGAGCGCCGGGCCTCGTCCACGAAGTGCCCGATCAGGTGGTCGCCCAGCTCGTCCAGTCGCGAGCTGAGGTCGACCGCGGCCGTGAGCCGCTCCAGCGGTGAGACGTGCCTGGTCGCGACGTCGACGATGAGGTCGGTGAGCTGCACGAGCGCCATGCGTCAACTCTAGGTTGACGCATGGCGCGTCGTCAACCTCAGGTTGACAGCGTGATCTTGATGCCTACCGTGCCCTTCTTGCCCCGGCGGAGCTTGCTCCCCAGGATCGTCAACCGCCCGATGACGCCGTACTTGCGGATGATCCGCTCCCGGATCCGGTCCGTCTCGGCGCCGTCCACCAGCTCCGCCCTGGCCGGGACGGACTCGCCCAGCGGGTTGCCGCGCACGTCGCACGGCCCCACCAGCACGTCCCCGCTGCGGCGGATGCGCTTGACCTTCCCGGACTCGGCGACGGTCCACACGAACGCGGTGCTCCCCTCGCCCGCGAACCAGACCGGTGTGGGGACCCCGTCGCCGTTCTTGCGGAAGGTGGTCAGGAGGAGGTACTTGCCCTCGGCTAGGTCCATGCGAAAAACCGTACGGGGATCACGGGGGCCCGCGGGCAGGATGGGTCGCGTGGACGAGCGGAAGCGACAGGAACTGGAACGCGTGCTGCGGATCAGCGAGGAGCTGAACCGGAGGCTGGCGAGATGAGCGAGGACTTCGAGGCCCTGACCCCCGGCGAGCTCCTGGAGATCGCCGAGGCCCTGGTCGGCGGCGGCGCGCCGGTGCGCTCGACCGAACTGCTGGAGTCCGCCGCCGCCCGCCCCGCCACGACCGTGCTCGGCGAGCACGCCTACCCGGACGTCTGGGCCAAGGCGGGCGCGCTCATGGAGTCGCTGGGCCGCAACCACCCCCTGGTCGACGGCAACAAGCGGCTGTCCTGGAACGCCACCTGGGTGTTCCTCGGCGTCAACGGCCACCCGCTGGCCGAGGACCTGGACGTGGACGCCGCGGAGGAGTTCGTGCACGCCGTCGTCACCGGGCAGCTGACCACCGCGGGCATCGCGGACGGCCTGCGCCGCTTCGCCAGCCGCTGACCCCGGCGGGCGCGCGCCCCGCGTGCCGCCCGCCGGACCCGCCCACCCGGCCCCGTAGGCTCGACCGCATGTCAGTAGCGGTGCGCGTGATCCCCTGCCTCGACGTGGACCGGGGCAGGGTCGTCAAGGGCGTCAACTTCACCAACCTCGTCGACGCGGGCGACCCCGTCGAGCTCGCCAAGCTCTACGACGCCGAGGGCGCCGACGAGCTGACGTTCCTCGACGTCACCGCCTCCTCCGGCGACCGCGAGACCACCTACGACGTGGTCCGCCGCACGGCCGAGCAGGTCTTCATCCCGCTCACCGTCGGCGGCGGCGTGCGCGCCCCCGAGGACGTCGACAGGCTGCTGCGCGCCGGCGCGGACAAGGTCAGCGTGAACACCGCCGCCATCGCCCGCCCCGAGCTGCTCGGCGAGCTGTCCCGCCGCTTCGGCGCCCAGTGCGTCGTGCTGTCGGTCGACGCCCGCCGCGTCCCCGCGGGCGAGGCCCCCACGGCCAGCGGCTTCGAGGTCACCACGCACGGCGGTCGCCGGGGCACCGGCATCGACGCCGTCGAGTGGGCCGAGCGCGGCCAGGAGCTGGGCGTCGGCGAGATCCTGCTCAACTCGATGGACGCCGACGGAACCAAGGCCGGGTTCGACCTGGAGCTGATCCGCCGGGTGCGCGCCGTCGTGGACGTGCCGCTGATCGCCAGCGGGGGAGCAGGCGAGCCGGGGCACTTCCCGCCCGCCGTCGCCGAGGGCGCGGACGCGGTGCTCGCGGCCAGCGTCTTCCACTTCCGCGAGCTGAGCATCGCCCAGGTCAAGGGCTCGCTGCGCGACGCCGGGGTGGAGGTCCGCTGATGCCCGCCACCACCGAGGTCCGCCTCGCGATCCTGCTCGGCGGCGGCAGCGCGGTCGCGTTCGTCCTGGTCGCCGCCCTCCAGCTGCTGGTCGACCCCGCAGGCGCCTCGCTCGTGCTGCCCATCGCGGTGGCCGTCATCGAGCTGGGCGTCGTCGCCGGTCTGTGGAAGGGGGTCCGCCCGGCCAGGCTCGGCGGCATGGCCGTCTTCCTGCTGTTCGGCCTGGTCCACCTGCTCGTCGTGCTCGGCCCCACCCCGGTCTGGGTGCGCCTGGCCAGCGCGGTGATCGCCGCCGCGCACGTGTTCGTCGCCGTCCTGCTCAACACGCGCCCCGCGCGCGACCACTTCTCCGGAGCCAGCTGATGCTCGACCCCGCCATCGCCGCCAAGCTCAAGCGCAACGCGGACGGGCTGGTGTGCGCCGTCGCCCAGCAGCGCGGCACCGGGGAGGTGCTGATGGTCGCCTGGATGGACGACGAGGCGCTGCACCGCACCCTCACCACCGGCACCGCCACCTACTTCTCCCGCAGCCGGAACCGGTTGTGGGTCAAGGGCGAGACCTCCGGGCACACCCAGCGCGTGCACGACGTGCGGCTGGACTGCGACGGGGACACCGTGCTGCTGACCGTGGACCAGACCGGCGCGGCCTGCCACACCGGTGATCACACCTGCTTCGACGCGACCTCGCTGATGCCGCCCGCGCCGATCTCCCCCGCGCCGATCTCCCCCGAGAGGTAGCGCTGGAGCGTCGGTCCGACCGCCGAGACCAGCGCCTCGGGGTCGGCCGACGCCAGCGGCTCGAACTCCAGCACGTACCGCGCCATGCCGAGGCCGACCATCTGCGAGGCGCACAGCGTGGCGCGCAGCTCGGGCCGGTCCACCTCGAACGCCCGCATCACCTGGCCCAGCACGGTCTTGATGAACAGGTCGTGCAGGGCGCCGGTGACCTGCTCGTGCCCGGCGACGCTGCGCACCAGCGCGGAGAACGCGCCGCCGCCGGTGGCGTCCCACACCCCGAGGAACGTGCGCACCAGGCGCTCGCCCAGCAGCTCGGGCGGGCCCTGGGCGACCCGGCGGACGATCTCCGCCGGGTCGGCGGGCAGTTGCAGCACGGCCTTCGCGAACAGCGCCTGCTTGCCGCCGAACCAGTGGTTGACCATCGCGGCGTCCACGCCCGCGCGCGCCGCGATGGCCCGCACCGTCGCGCCCTCGTAGCCGCGCTCGACGAACACCTCGCGCGCCGCCTGAAGCAGCGCGCCCCTGGTGTCCTCGCCACCCGCGCGCCGTCCCCGGCGCCTCGGCTCACCGCCGTCCACCGCAACCACCGCGCGACCGCCTCACCAGCTCCGCCCGACCCGCCCGGCCCGGACGTGTTTCAACGTCGGGTGAAATGGTCGCACCCCGGTTGCCCGCCCCGCGAGCCGGACCGGGGACAATGGCGGCATGGTGAGCGTCATCGGTGCGGGCGTCGGGCTCGGCGAGGTCAGTCCCACCCGCGAGGAGTTCCGCGAACTCGCCGCGCAGCGCAGGGTCGTCCCTGTCGTGCGCCGGATCCTCGCGGACGCGGAGACCCCCGTCGGGCTGTACCGGAAGCTGGCCGCCGACCGGCCGGGCACGTTCCTGTTCGAGTCGGCGGAGAACGGCCGCTCGTGGGCGCGCTGGTCGTTCGTGGGGGCCCGGTGCGCGGGCGCGCTCACCGCGACCGGCGGCGAGGCGCACTGGACCGGGCAGCACCCGGTCGGGCTGCCCGAGGGCGGCGACCCGCTGGCGGCGCTGCGCGAGACCATCGAGGTGCTGCGCACCGACCCGCTGCCCGGCCTGCCCCCGCTGACCGGCGGCATGGTCGGCTACATCGGCTACGACGCGGTGCGCCGCCTCGAGCGGCTGCCCTCGCTGGCCGAGGACGACCTGAAGGTGCCCGAGCTGGTCATGCTGCTCGCCACCGACCTCGCCGCGCTCGACCACCACGAGGGCACCGTCACGCTGATCGCCAACGCGATCAACTGGGACGACACCCCGGAGCGGGTCGACGCGGCCTACGACGACGCCGTGCGCAGGCTCGACGTGATGACCGAGGACCTGCACAACCCGGCGCCCGCCACGACCGCCGTGTTCTCCCGGCCCAAGCCGGAGTTCACCCGGCGGCGCTCCTCCGCGGAGCACCAGGCCGTGGTGGAGCGGGCCAAGGCGGCGATCCGGGAGGGCGAGGCCGTCCAGGTGGTGCTGTCGCAGCGGTTCGAGATGGAGACCACCGCCCATCCGCTGGACGTCTACCGGGTGCTGCGCACCTCCAACCCCAGCCCGTACATGTACCTGCTGCGGCTGGACGACTTCGACATCGTCGGGTGCAGCCCCGAGTCGCTGGTCACGGTCCGGGACGGCAAGGCCACCACTCACCCCATCGCGGGCACCCGGTGGCGCGGCGCGGACCCGGAGGAGGACTCGCTGCTGGAGAAGGACCTGCTCTCCGACGACAAGGAGCGCGCAGAGCACCTCATGCTCGTGGACCTGGGCCGCAACGACCTGGGCCGGGTGTGCAAGCCGGGCTCGGTGACCGTGGTGGACTTCTTCAAGGTCGAGCGGTACAGCCACGTGATGCACATCGTGTCCACGGTCAGCGGCGAGCTGGCCGAGGGGCGCACCGCGTTCGACGCGGTCGCGGCGTGCTTCCCGGCGGGCACCCTGTCCGGCGCGCCGAAGCCGCGCGCGATGGAGCTGATCGAGGAGCTGGAGCCGACCCGGCGCGGCCTGTACGGCGGCGTCGTGGGCTACCTGGACTTCGCGGGCGACGCGGACACCGCGATCGCGATCCGCACCGCGCTGATCCGCGACGGGGTGGCGTACGTGCAGGCGGGCGGCGGCATCGTGGCCGACTCGGACCCGGTGGCCGAGGACAACGAGTGCCTGAACAAGGCGGGCGCGGTCCTGGCCGCGATCGCGACGGCCCAGACCATGGCCCCGGC
>NZ_JBQGCX010001260.1:0-2223 GCF_052038725.1 Actinosynnema sp. | reverse complement strand
CACCTGGGTGGCCTTGGCCAGCGGGTGCAGGTACGCCGCGCCCGCAGCCGCCACCGCCGCCCGCGCCGCCTCGGCGGCCACCGGGTCCGCGGCGTCCGGCGCCTGCGCGCACGCCACCTGCGCCGCGACCGCCCGGTCCCGGAGCGCCGTGGTCCGCCTCCCCCCGTCCGCGAACGCCCGAGCCGCCACCACCGCCTCGCGCGCCCGGACGTCCCCCGGCCGCCGCGCCTCGAACCGCGCGAGCGCGGGCTCGGCGCAGGCCACCGCGTAGGCGGTGACCGCGCGCAGCTCGTCGGTGGTCAGCTCGATCGCGTCACTCACCCCAGCACCCCCCGCACCCGCTCCGCCGCGTCCTCCCGCCCCTGGCCCTCGTACAGCACCAGCGCCTCCTTCCACGCCGCCCGCGCCGCGTCCTCCGCGCCCAGCGCCGCGTGCGCCTCCCCGAGCTGCTCCAGCACGTCCGCCGTCATGTTCGTGTTGTGCAGCCCCCGGTACAGCCGCAGCGCCTCCGCGCAGTGCCCCACCGCCTCCCGGTGCCTGCCGTCGCCGTGCTCGATCGCCGCCAGGTAGTGCCTGGTCGTGGCCTCGCCGTCGGGGTTCGGGTGGGCCCGGTACAGCTCCAGCGCGGCCTCGCAGTCCGCGCGGCCCGCCGCCCGGTCGAGCAGGCGCGCGGTCAGCAGGCCCCGGTAGGTCAGGGCCGCCGCCTCCCACACCGGCTGGTCCAGGTCGCGGAACAGGTCGCAGGCCAGCCGGGCGTCCGCCAGGCCCCGCTCGTCGTCGCCGACCTCGCAGCGCACCCACGCCAGCATCCGGTGCGAGTGGGCGCGCTCCGAGCGGTCGTCACCGGCCTCGGCCAGCGCCAGGGCCTTGTGCAGGCGCACCACCGCCGCCCGGTGCCTGCCCAGGTGGGCGAGGGCGCGGCCGAGGAAGCGGTTGGCCCGGATCAGCGGCATCGGCTCGGCCAGGTGCTCGGCCGACTCGACCGCCCGCTGCCAGGTGAGGACCCGGTCGCGCAGGTGGCCGCAGCGGCCGAGGAACGAGTCCGCGCCCCAGGCCAGCAGCCACGCCGTGTGGTGCTCGCCCGCAACCGCGGCGCTCTCCTGCGCGGCCAGCAGGTTCGGGTGCTCCTCGGCCAGCCACGCCATCGCCTCGGCCGTGCCCGCCGGTGGCCGCACCAGCGCGCCGCGCGCCGGTGGCGGGAGGGGGAGGGGTTGGCGGTGCGGGGCGAGGAGTCGGTCGCAGGCGTGGGCGGTGCGGGGGTAGTGGTCGAGCAGGCGGGTCAGCGCGGCCTCCCGCTCGTCCGCGCCCAGCGCCTCGTCGGCCACGGCCAGCGCGTGCACCCGCACCAGGTCGTGCATCGAGTAGCGGCCCCGGTCGTCCTGCTCCAGCAGCGACGCCTCCTCCAGGCCGCGCAACGCCTGCGCGGCGGCGGAGGGCGGGAGGTCGACGAGGCTCGCGGTGGCCTCGCGGGACAGGTCGGGGCCGGGGGAGAGGCCGATCAGCGCGAACAGGCGGCGGCGCTCCGGCGGGAGCGCGTCGTACGACCAGGACAGGACGGCGGGCAGGCTGATCGCCGGGTCGTCGTCGTCCAGCGCGGACAGGCCGGACTCGCGCAGCTCGGCGGCGAACCCCGCCAGCGGCGCCCCCGGCCGCAACCGGGCCCGGCTCGCCACCAGCGCCAGCGCGAGCGCCGACCCCCGGCACAGCGCCACCAGCTCGGCCACCGCCTCGCGCTCCGCAGCCACCCGCTTCGCGCCCAGCCGGGCCGTCAGCAGCGCCTCGGCCTCGTCGGCGGTCAGGGGCGGGAGGCGCTCGTGGTGCACGTCGTGCTGGACGAACAGCGGGCGCAGGGCGTTGCGGCTGGTGACGATGACCGCGCTGGAGCGGCCACCGGGCAGCAGCGGGGCGACCTGCTCGGCGGACGCCGCGTTGTCCAGCACCACCAGGACGCGCCGGTCCGCGAGCAGACTCCGGTAGAGCCCGGCCTGGTCGTGCAGGTCCGTCGGGATGCGCGAGGGCTCCACCCCCAGCGCGTCCAGGAACCCGCGCACCGCGACGGAGGTCTCCATCGGCGCCCCGTCCGGCGTGAACCCGCGCAGGTCGACGAACAGCTGCCCGTCGGGGAAGCGCCCGGCGTTCCGGTGCGCCCACCGCACCGCGAGCCACGTCTTGCCCACCCCTCCGGCGCCCGCGAGCGCCAGGACCGGTGGGACGCCCTCGGCC
>NZ_JBQGCX010001259.1:0-3635 GCF_052038725.1 Actinosynnema sp. | reverse complement strand
TGAGGGCTGCTAGCTCAATTGGCAGAGCAGGAGACTTTTAATCTTCGGGTTCAGGGTTCGAGTCCCTGGCGGCCCACCACGCTTGACCTGGGTTTTTCTTCCCCGTTCAAGGTCGCCAGCACCGCTGGTACTCCCTGAGGAGACCGTAGGGAGACCGTCCGTCCCGCTGGCGACCTGCCCGCGCTTCCTGGGGACCATCGACGCGATCGTCTCCGCCGCCTCCACCGCCAGCCTCGGCACCACGCTGGTGTAGGTGTCGCGCGTCAGCGAACTCGACGAGTGCCCCAGCATCTCCTGCACGACCTTGATGTCCACGCCGCCCTGCAACGCCAGCGTCGCGGCCCCGTGCCGGAGGTCGTGCAGCCGGATCGGCGGCAATCCCGCAGCAGCGACGAGGTCGTTGAAGCGGTCCGTGACCGAGGCCGGATGCAGCTGCGCGCCGTCCTCGCGCGTGAAGATGCGCCCGCTGTCCGCCCACCCCGCACCCCAGTGCATCCGGTCCTCCAACTGCTGGAGGCGCCAGCGGCGCAGGACGGCGACGGTCCCAGCGTCGAGCGAGACGACCCGGTCACCGGCGTCGCTCTTCGGACTGTCCGCCTCGACCTCCCAGCCGATCTGGCTCAGCTGCTCGGCAACCGCGAGCGTGCCCCGGTCCAGGTCGGTGTCGGTCCAGCGCACACCACACACCTCACCGCGGCGCAGCCCTCGGAACGCGACTAGGTGGTACAGCGGGTACAGCCGCTCGTCGGTTACGGCGTCGAGGAACTCGCCGGTCTGCTCGGCGGTCCACACCATCACCGGCGAAGGGCGCTCGGCGGCGTCCAGCTGGGCCACCTCGCGCCGCCAGAGCGCAATCGCCGCCTGGTCCTCACCGCGCAGGGCTTCCGTCAGCGCCAGCGCGGCAGCTTGGCGGCGAGCTCGGTTGGCCCGCCACGCGGCGACGCGCTCGTCAGTCCACACGAGGGCCTTGGGGCGCTTCCCGCTCGGCAGCTCGACGTACGCCGCCGGGTTGAACATGATCAGTTGCCCGTTGGACTGCTTGATCGCGGAGGTCAGCGCCGACCGGAGCGTCGCCCGGATGCGGTGCTGGGTCGCCACGCCGATGTGGTTCCGCCCGCGCACCGCTTCCTGCTCGGCCGCCGTGCCGGTCGCCCGGACGATGGCCAGGCGCTCGTTCTCGGCGTCGATGGCATCGAACATGCTGCTGATGTGGCCGACGCGGAGCTTATCCAGCGGGATCTCACCGAGGTGCGGGATGAGGTAGAGCCGCAGGTGGATGCCGTAGGCGCGCGCTGTTCCGCGCTTGAGGTTCTTCTTGGTGGCGAGCCACTCGGTGAGCCACTGCCCGGTGGTGAGCGTGCTGGAGATGGCCTGGCCGGTCTGGTGGCGGCGGCGGACCTCGTCGTAGTCGGGCAGTTCGCGGCGCGCCTTGAGCGCGGCCTCGACCAGGGCGAGGATCTCAGCGCGGGCTGCTGCTCCGGCCGGGCCGGGGGTGGGGATGGCCATCAGGCGGGCGATGGCGTCGTGGGCGTCGCGGGCGGCCTCTCTGCTGGCGTAGCCGCCGCGCTTCATGACGCGTCGCGGCTGCCCCTCGGCGGCGGCGGGCAGTTCGAGGCGGAAGTACCAGGTGCCGTGCTTAGGGTTCCAGGCACCGTCAGCGCGACGGAGACGTGGGCACTTCGCGCCGAGCTCCTTACCCTCGTCCGAGTGGCATTTGCAACGCTTGTAGGGCCCACTCATCTCTCGCCGCCTTCCGGGATGTAGGGACTCAACGCGTCGTTCAGCTCGGGGCTCACCTCAGGCGGGGTGAGGCCGTTCCTCTTCATCTCCTTGCGCGTATCACGCAGCCGGGACTCCGTCTCCCGCGCACGGTTCTCGGCAGCGTCAGCTCGCGCCAACTCGCTCTCGCGTTGCGCAGCGGTAGATGCAAGTTCGGCGGCTCTGCGCCTGCTCAACGCTTCGAGCTTGGCGTCGTCCCATCGGCCGATCAGCAGGTCGTGCTCGCGGCGCAGGTAGAGGGGCGTGTTGTTCTGCCGCCAAGGCTCGAACTCGTCCGTGTGGACGCTCCAGCGCTCCGCCCCTTCCTGATGACGCCGTCCAAGCGGTCCCTCGCCGGTAAACCACTTTGCAGCCATCCACACAGGAACTTCACGGCCGGGAAGCACTTCGACCAGCCCATCACCAGCACGGTCAACGGGATAGAGCAGTAGCAGCGGAGAGACCTCGAACGCCTTGGCCAAGATCAAAAGCTCTTCGATCGTGACCTCGCGACGGCGTTTGCCGTTGGCGTCACGCCGCCCGGTCTCGATGTACCCGATCACGGTTGCCGTCAACGTGACCGCCCCCTTCGCTTCAGCACAGCGTTCAGCCAACTGCGCGCGGGTCCACCCGGCCACCTTGCGCCGCCTCTGGATCTGCTGCGCGATGACCTCACTCGGAGACCAGCGGTTCTCATCACTCACCTGCCCAAAGTAGCGGGCCGCTAGGTAACACGCCAGAACTAGTTGTAACCTGTCGCCATCAGATGTCATACTGCCAAACAGATTTGTCGAATCGCAAAAGTGGCAAGTCGGCAGCAACCGTTCTGGAGGACCCCATGCCCGGCATGACGCGCGAAGAGTTGTTCAACCTCCCCGCCGTCGTGAACCTCGTGACGGCTGGCCGCGCGCTCGGCATCGGCGAGACGAAGACCCGCGAGCTCGCTCGGTCAAATGCCTTCCCGGTCCGACTGCTGCGCGTGGGCAACCGCTATCGGGTGTCGACCGCCGACATCCTCGCCTACCTCGGCCTCCCCCGCCCCGCTGCCGAGCCAGCCGCCTGAACTACGTCACGCCACACAACGACGGCCTGACCACCCGTCTCCTGCTGGAAAACCCCGCGGGCCGCACACGCGGTGCCCACCTTCCCTCCTCATCTGCGGACCACAGGAGCAACACCATGTCCAGCACCAACGAGCACGGGCACCGCTCGAACAACCCGGCCCAACACGACCACGGCCTCGCGGCGGCCACCCGCCGCCGCGAGGCAGCGCGCCGCCTGCCTCCCCTCGCAGACGGCCACCACGACCCGCTGCACCCCCAGCCCAGCCCGGCGCCCATGCACCCCGACGCCACGGCGGCAACGATCGCGCACCTCCGCGCGCTCGGCTTTGGCTGGATTCCCCTCCCCCACCCCGACCTCCGCGCCATGTGGCGTGCAGGCGGGGCCCACGCGCGCCTCGCCGCCGAGCAGGCCGAACTGAACGCGAGGCACATCGCATGAGCCGCCCGCGCGCCGCCGCGCCGCAGGACAGCCGGGCCTACATCCGCATCTCCGTCGACCTCACGCTGCACCCGAAGCTGGCCGAGCTGGACGACCCCGCCGCTGGCTGGGCCTACGTCGCCTCGCTCTGCTACTCCGGCGGGTCGCTCACCGACGGCCACTTCCCGATCGCAGCGGTGATCCGGATCGCAGGGGTGGACAGGAGCATCGCGGACAAGCTCGTCGAGCAGGGCTTGTGGCACCTCCCCGGCCACGACTGCGAGCGCTGCGACCAGCCGAAGCCGGGGCAGGCCGTCGTCCACGACTACCTCCAGCACCAGCGCTCCGCCGAGGAAGTCCGCGGGCTCTCCGCCAAGCGCGCCGAGGCCGGTCGC
>NZ_JBQGCX010001258.1:0-3745 GCF_052038725.1 Actinosynnema sp. | reverse complement strand
CGAGCACCAGGTCGACCGGTCCCCGCAGCCGCCCCTCGACGGCCACCCCGTCGACGCGCAGCAGCGCCTCCCCGCGCCGCACCTCCAGCCGCGGCCAGCGGAGCGAGGGCGGCGGCTCGGGCGCGGTGATCCGGTGCGCCTCCAGCGCGTCCCGCTCCCGGTTCAGCGCCCGCACGACGCCCGGCGCGCGGCTCTGCCGCTGGTGCCTGCCGGTCCCCTTGTCGGGCCGCCACCCGGTGCTGAGCCGGTCGCGCGCCCGGTCGACGGCCTCGGAGAGCCTGCGCCGCTCCTCGACCTGCTCCCCGTGCTCCCGCTCCCACCGCTCCCGCTCCCGCCGCCGCCCGTCCCGCCACCCGGTGTGCCCGCCCGAGTGGAGGCGGGCGGTGCCGTCCCGGCTGGGGTCGAGGTCCAGGAACTCCTCGGCGACGTCCCGCAGCAGCGCCCGGTCGTGGCTGACCACGGCGAACCCGCCGTCGCGGGCCCGCAGCCGGTCGGTCAGGAACGCCAGCCCGGCGGCGTCGAGGTGGTTGGTCGGCTCGTCCAGCAGCAGCACGTCGTGGTGCGCCCCCAGCAGGCAGGCCAACCGGACCCGGTACCGCTGCCCCACGGACAGCGTCGCCAACGGCCGCTCCCGGTCGGCGCAGGCGGACAACGCCTCCAGCGCGACGTCGACCCGGCGTTCGGCGTCCCAGGCGTCGAGCCCGGTGGCGACGTCCAGCGCGGTCGCGTACCGGTCATCGGCCCCCGCGACCCCGGAGGCCAGCTCCTCACCCGCGAGCTCCAGCGCCCGGAGCGCGAGACGCGACCCCCGCAGCGCAGCACCGGTCAACGTCCCCACGCTCTCCCCACCCCGGACCTCCAGCGCCTGCCGCGCGAGCCCCAAGACCCCGACCCGCCGCACCGTCCCGGAATCGTGCGCCAGCACCCCGGCGAGCACGTGCAACACCGTGCTCTTGCCCCGCCCGTTCTCCCCCACGACCGCCAACCGCGACCGGGCGGACACGGTCACCGACAACTCCCGCAACACCTGCCGGTCCCCGAGCGCGACGCTGACCCCGTCAGCCCGCACATGCGCCCGCTGCCCGGCCGGCACGGGCACCCCGGCGAGCTCGTCGAGCTCCGCTCCGGTTCCCCCCACCCCAACAGCACCGGGCCGCGCACTCGCTCCCACGCCCCGAGCGGGCTCGGCACGGCCGCTGCCTGCTCCGCGCACGGCACCACGCCCACTGCCGGTCCCGCGCTCAGCACCACGCCCGCCGCCGAACCCTTTGCCAGCCCCAGGCTCGTCCTCACGCCCACCACCGAACCCGTTACCGGCCCCAGGCTCGCCCTCGCACCCGCTGCCGGTCCCGTGCTCTACCGCGCGACCGCTGCCGAACCCGTTGCCAGTCCCGCGCTCTGGCCTGCGCCAGCCACCGGACTCGCCGTCGGTCCCGCTACCCCGCCCGCGCTCTTCCCCGCGCTGCCGCCCGTTCTCGCGCCCGTTCTCACGCAGCTGCCCGTTCCCGCTCCCGCGCTGCCGCCCGCTCCCAGGCGCGCTCGTGCCCCCGCAGCCGTCCCTGCGGTCGTTCCCATCCCAGCTCCCCGCGCCGGATGCGCGCAGGGGTGATCCACCCAGTGGGTGCGACATGGTGTTTCTGCTCCGCGACTCGGATTGAGCCGGGCAGCGCTGTACGAGCCCCGCCCGGCGATGGCCGGTACGGCGGCAGCAAGAAGTGGTCAGTCCCCGTGCCCCGCCGTCAGCGGAGCCGGATCCTCACCCAGAACACGGGCCCCAAGCGCACCATGCCCCCGATCCTAATCCGCCCGGCGAACCAGCCCCAACGGTTTTACCGTCACCCGATCGACCGATCCCGCCGCAAGAGATGCCCCCGTGCCGCACCCACGCCCCGCGCTGGTGGCCGCTCACCGCGGCAGGACGTCCGCCGTCGTCAGCGACTCCCCCGGCAGCCCGCCGCCCCGCGCCCGCAACCCGTCCAGCGCCACGGCCAGCGTCCGCTCGCAGGCGAACGGCGCCGGTTCCACGTCCTCGCACAGCGGTCGCCGCAGCAGCAGCGAGAACAACCGGATCACGTCCCCCGCCCCCACGTCCGCCCGGAGCACCCCCTCCGCCTGCGCGGCCAGCACGAGCGCGTCGATCGCCGCGAGCACCCGGTCGCGCAGCTCCAGCGCGTCCGGGTCGGCCCGCAGCGCGGCCCAGGTGCGCGGGGACAGCACCGCGAGCCGCACGCTCAGGTCCAGCTCCGCCGAGGTCCGCAGCAGCCGCACCAGGGCGTCCCACGCGGTCGGCTCCTCGGCGCCCGCCGCGTCGGCCTCGGCGAGCGCGCGGGCGAAGTTGTCCAGCACCACGGCCCGCACCAGCGCGGTGCGGTCGGGGAAGCGCCGGTAGAGCGTCCCGACGCCGACCCGCGCGCGCCGCGCCACCTCCTCCATCGGCACGGTCTCCGGGTCGTGCGCGGCGAAGATCGCCTTGGCGGCGCCGATGATCTGGTCGCGGTTGCGCCTGGCGTCGGCGCGCAGCGGGGGCCGGTCGTCGACGGGCGGATCGGCGCTCATGGGGGAATCCTGCCACCCGGTCGCACCCTCGACGCCGGGCAGCGCCGGAACTAGCGTCGACGACAAGCGGAAGAAAACCCTCCGAATACCCGGACGCCGGGAGGCCCACCGTGACCCGTTCGCCGGAAGAACCGCTGGCGGTCCCCCAGCCGAGGCCCGGCCCGTACGAGCCGCCCGCCGGGTACCGGAGCCGGGGCAGGCTGCCGAGGGCGCGCACCCCGGCGGGCGCGGACGCGTGGCTGGTCACCGGTTGGCACGACCTGCGCGCGGTGCTCGCCGACCCCAGGTTCAGCTCGGACCGCACGCACCCGGCGTTCCCCACCCTGGTCCCCGGCCAGCGCGGCCTGACCACCCGCAACGGCCGCACCACCCTGATCGCCCAGGACCCGCCCGCGCACACCGCGTCCCGGCGGGCGGTGCTGGGCGAGTTCACCGTGCGCCGGGTGCGCGCGATGCGCCCGCGCATCACCGAGATCGTGGAGGGCTGCCTGGACGACCTCCTGGCGGGCCCGCGCCCGGCCGACCTGGTGGCCGCGCTGGCGCTGCCCGTGCCGTCGCTGGTGGTGTGCGAGCTGCTCGGCGTTCCGTACGCGGATCACGACTTCTTCCAGGCCCGCACGGCGGAGCTGGTGCGGCGGGGCACGTCGGACGTGGACCGCGCGCGGGCGGGCGCGCAGGTGCAGGAGTACCTGAGCGGGTTGGTGGCGGCGAAGCGGCGGGCGCCGGGGGACGACCTGCTGGGCCGGTTGATCGTGAGGCAGCGCGAGGCGAGCGGCGAGGACCACGACGACCTGGTGCTGCTGGGCACGTTGCTGCTGCTGGCCGGGCACGAGACGACGGCGAGCACGATCGCGCTGGGCGCGCTGGCGCTGCTGGAGCGCCCGGAGGTGGCGCGCGAGCTGCGCGAGGACCCGGCGCTGCTGCCGGGGGCGGTGGAGGAGCTGCTGCGGTTGCTGAGCGTGGTGGAGACGGCGACGTCGAGGCTGGCGAAGGCGGACGTGGTGGTGGGCGGGCGGCTGGTGCGCGCGGGCGAGGGCGTGATCGGCCCGGTGCAGACCAACAAGGCTCGCGATGTGGCGCGTTACGCCGACGAGTTGCAGACCCTGGACCGCATCGAGCTGGCCGAGGCGCTTGACCGCCGCCTGCAAGTGGAAGGGCGTGCGCTGGACGTGCTGATCCAGGTCAAGAC
>NZ_JBQGCX010001257.1:0-6755 GCF_052038725.1 Actinosynnema sp. | reverse complement strand
CGGCAACGAGTACGTCGACCGGTGCGGCGGCTACGGGCCGCACCTGCTGGGGTACGGGCACCCGGACGTGGTCGCCGCGGTCACCGAGGGCGTGCGGCGCGGGCAGGTCAACGGGGTGGGCAACCTGCCCGAGGTGGAGCTGGCGGAGCTGCTGGTGGGGGCGCTGCCCGGCGCGGAGCGCGCGGTGCTGTGCAACTCGGGGTCGGAGGCGGTGCTGCTGGCGGTCCGGATGTGCCGGGGGGCGCGCGGGCGCGCCAAGGTCGCCAAGTTCGAGGGCCACTACCACGGGCTCACCGACCAGGGCCTGGTCAGCTCGTGGTTCCGCTTCGCGGGCGAGCGCGACCGGCCCGAACCGGTCGCGGGCTCGCACGGCGCCGACCCCGCCGCCGTCGCGGGCACGCTGGTGCTCCAGTACGGCGACGTCCCCGGCCTGGAGCGGCTGCGCGAGCACGCGGACGAGCTGGCCTGCGTGCTGCTGGAGCCGATGCCCACCTCGGTGGTCGCGCTCGACGCGCCGTTCCTGGTGGCGCTGCGCCGGGTGTGCGACGAGACCGGCGTGCCGCTGGTGTTCGACGAGGTGGTCAGCGGGTTCCGGGTCGCCTACGGCGGGGTGCAGTCGGTGGTGGGCGTGCGGCCGGACCTGACCTGCCTGGGCAAGGTGATCGGCGGCGGGCTGCCGTGCGGGGCGGTGGTGGGGCGGGCCGGGCTGGTCGACGTCGCCAGGAGCACCCGCGACCCGTTCCAGGACTACGAGCGCAAGGTCTTCGCGGGCGGCACGCTCAGCGGCAACTCGCTCAGCTGCGCCGCCGGGGCGGCCGTGCTGCGGCGGCTGCGCGCCGACCCGGACGTCTACGCGCGCCTGGAGGCCGGGACCGATCGGCTCGCGGGGGCGCTGCGCGAGGCCGCCGGGCAGCGCGGGATCGCCTGCCGGGTCTCGGCGCGCGGCTCGATCTTCTCGCTGACCTTCAGCCACCGCCCGGCGCGGCTGTACCGGGACCGGCTGACCGGCAGCGACTTCAAGGCCACGATCGCGCTGGCGTACTACATGCGCAGGCACGGGGTGCACCTGCCGGAGCTGCACGCGTTCCTGATCAGCGCCGCGCACACCGCCGAGGACCTGGAGCTGGTGGCCGCCGCGTTCGCCGAGAGCTTGGACGAGATGACCGTGGACGGGTTCTTCACCGCGTGAGGGGTGGTTGTCGTGGCCGGGTGCGACGTGCTGGTCGTCGGGTGCGGGCTGATGGGGTCCGCGCTGGTCCGGGGGTTCGCGGGCGCGGGGCGTTCGGTGGTGGCGTGGAACCGGACCCCCGAGCGGGCGCTCGCGCTCGTGGAGGAGCGGGTGGCGGCGGTGCGGGACGTGGCCGGGGCGGTGGCGCCGCTGGTGGTGGCCTGCACGTCGACCTGCCAGGCCGCGCTGGAGGCGCTGGAGGCGGTGCGGGACTGGCGGGGGCGCACGCTGGTCACCCTGTCCAGCGGCACGCCCGGCGACGCCGAGGCCGCGCGCGACTGGGTCGTCGACCGGGGCGGGGAGCACCTGGACGGGGTGGTCCTGTGCTACCCGCAGGAGATCGGCTCACCCGACGCGGTGATCCTCTACGCGGGCCCGTCCGGGACGTGGGCCGCGCACGGCCCGGTGCTGGGCGCGCTCGCGGGTGCGTCGCGGCACGTCGCCGAGGAGGTCGGGACGGCCAAGCTGCTGGACGCCGGGATGACCGGCGCGTTCTACGTCAGCGCGCTCGTCGCGCACGCGGAGGCCGTCGGGCACCTGCTGGACCGGGGGGCGCCCCCGGACGTGCTGCGCGCGCTGACCGCCGTCGCGCTCGACGTCCTGCGGCGGGCGTCGGACGAGGTCGTCACGGCGCTCGCGAACGGCGAGCACACCACCGACCAGGCCACGATCACCACCTTCGCCGAGGGCGCCCGCGCCGCGCTGACCGCGCTGCGCGCCACCGGCAGCCCGGCTCACCTGCTGACCGCCGCCGCGCACCGCCTGGACGCCGCCGTCGCCGAGGGCAGGGGCGGCCTGGGCGTCTCGGCCCTGGGCCTGCCTCCCCGCTGACGGCTCCGCCCCGCTGACCGCGCCTACCCCAGCACCGGCGGCGCCAACGCCCAGTCCGGCTCCTGCTCCACCAGCTGCTCGGGCGCCGACAACCGCCACGCCTCGTACAGCAGCTCGGCCAGCTCGTCCGCCTCGACCCCGTCCAACCGCACCACCACCCACCCGAACCCGGCGATGGCGTACTGCGGCTCGAACACGTCCGGCCGCTCCGCCACGAGCGCGAGCTGCTCGCTGAGCAGCTGCTTGAGCCCGACCGTCTCGGTGCGCGGCCAGTGGTAGGCGAACTTCACCCCCCGCACCTCGAACGCGCTGTACTCCCGCCGATCCAGCCGCTGGACCTCGGCCAACCGCCCCACGAGGGAGAAGAACCCCTCCGACCCCACCGCCACCACGACCCCCCTGAGTTGTGGTGGCAGTGTAGGAGGGGGCACCGACAGAACCCGGCCGGCCGCGCCCACCCGGCACCGGCCAGGCGGGGGACCGGTCCACCGCGCGCCTGCGTTCCCGCCCAACCGGGAGGACCGTCCACAGCGGAGTCGGGCAGCCGGGGCGGCGCGGCCTCGCGGGGCGCCGGACCGGTCCGCGCGGCCTCCCGGCCGATGTCCTTCCGTGGCCACGACCGCCACGGGCCAGTCGCTACCGCTGCCCCCGCTCCGCGCGCTGTGCCAGTGTCCCCACGGGTCGGCCCCGCAACGGGGAACGCGCTGGGAGACGAGGTGCGGTGGTGGGTGGATCGGCACGCTTGGCCCTGGTGACCGGGGCGAGCCGGGGGATCGGCAGGGCCGTGGCGGAGCGGCTCGGGGCGGGGGGAGCGGCTGTCGCGGTGCACTACCGCGCGGACCGCGACGCGGCCTCGGAGGTCGTCGCGCGGATCGAGGCCGCGGGCGGGGTCGCCCGCGCCTTCGCCGCCGACCTCGCCGAGCTGCCGGGCGTCACCGCGCTCGCCGACGAGGTCCGGGCGTGGGCCCGCGACCGGTTCGGCCGCGACGCGGTCGACGTGCTGGTGAACAACGCGGGCATCGGTTGCCCCGGCGACATCGCCGCGCTCGCGCCCGAGCGGTTCGACCTGGCGTTCGCGGTGAACGTCCGCGCCCCGGTGTTCCTGGTGCAGCGGCTGCTGCCCGCGCTGGGCGAGGGCGCGCGGATCGTCAACGTCTCCTCGCTCGCGACCAGGGCCGCGCACCCGCGCATCCTCGGCTACGCCATGAGCAAGGGCGCCCTGGACGTGTTCGGCCGCGCACTGGCCGACCAGCTCGGCGCGCGCGGCGTCACCGTGAACACGGTCGCGCCCGGCCTGATCGACACCGACTTCCACGGCGACCGGTTCCGGGGCGACCTGGCCGCCGCCGGGCAGGCCGCGGCGCAGGCCGCGCTGGGGCGGATCGGGGAGCCCGCCGACGTCGCCGACGTCATCGCGTTCCTCGTCTCGCCAGGAGCCCGGTGGGTGACGGGGGAGCGGGTCGAGATCTCGGGCGGCACCCGCCTGTGACCCGCCCCGGCGTGACCGGCGCCCGCTGAACGGGCGGTGCGGTCGCGCCCGCGAGCGCCCCCGCCCGGCCGCCGTGCGGACAGCCCGCCCGCCGTGCGGACAGCCCGCCCGCCGTGTGCACAGCCCGCCCGCCGTGTGGACAGCCCGCCCGCCGCCCGCCCCGCCGAGGTCCAGGGCGCCGCGCGGAACCGGACCGCGCCGACCACCCGCCCCGACCGCCCGCGCCCCTGCCCGCCATCCCGCACCCGCCGACCCCGCCGCCCCGCGACCACGAGGAGCACCACCCATGCGCCTGACCGACATCCACCTCGACGCGATCGGCGCCCGGCTCGGCCGCCCGCTCGACCTCGCGGACGCGGTCGCGGACGGCCGCTACGCCGAGGACGAGCACACCGCGAACGGACTCCTGGGCGTGGTGGTCGCCGACGACGGCCAGTACGCGCCGGACATGGCGGTGGAGGCGGTGCGGGCGGCCATGTCCCACTCCTCGACCACCCCCGAGGACATCCGGCTCATCCTGCACGCGAGCGTCTACTTCCAGGGCCAGGACATGTGGACCCCGGCCACCTACATCCAGCAGCGCACCATCGGCGGCTCCGCGCCGTCCGTGGACGTGGACCAGAAGTCCAACGGCGGCATGGCCGCTCTCGCCCTCGCCGCGGGCTACCTGTCGGCGTGCGACCACGACGCGGCCGTGCTGATCACCACCTGCGACCGGTTCTGCCTGCCGGGGTGGGACCGGTTCCGCAGCGAGTCCGGCACCGTCCTCGGGGACGGGGCCACCGCCACCGTGCTGACCCGGCGCCCCGGCTTCGCGCGCCTGCTCTCCGTCGCGATGACCGCCGACCCGACGCTGGAGGAGATGTACCGGGGCGACGGCCTGCGCGCCGAGGCCGCGCCCACCGACCGGCCGCTGAACCTGCGCTCCCGCAAGCAGAGGTACATGCGCAAGCACCTGCGCGAGCTGGACGCCATCTCGCGCCGCATCGCGGGCGGCGTCGTCACCGCCATGACCACCGCGCTCGACGAGGCCGGGGTCGGGCTGGCCGACGTCAAGCGCGTCGTGCTGCCCAACATCGGCAAGACCGTGCACTGGTGGACCCTGCTCGCCGAGCTGGGCGTGACCGAGGAGCGCACCACGTGGGACTTCGGCCGCACCATCGGCCACCTCGGCGCGGGCGACCAGTTCGCCGCGCTGCACCACCTGGTCCGGCGCGGCGAGCTGGAACCGGGCGACCGGGTGCTGCTGGCGGGCAGCGGCCACGGCTTCAACTGGGCGGGAGCGGTCCTCGAGGTGAGCGAGGCCCCCGACTGGGGCAGCGAGGACTGACCGCCGGGCAACCACTCCACCGACCCCCAGGGGGAACGCAGTGACCGTCGTGAACCGCACCGCCCACCGGGCCCCGGCCGAGGAGCAGTCCCCGGCGCGATCGCGCACCCCGCTCGCCGAGGTCGTCGGCGCCGACCTGCGGGTGCCGCTCGTGCAGGGCGGCTCGGTCCGCTACGCGAACCTCGACCACGCGGCGAGCACGCCCGCGCTGCGCGCCGTCGCCGACCACCTGGCGGAGATCACCCCGTACTACTCCAGCACCCACCGGGGCGCCGGGTACGCCTCGCAGGTGACCACCGCGCTCTACGAGGGGGCGCGCGCCACCGCGGCCCGGTTCGCGGGCGCCCGGCCGGACGACGTCGTGGTGTTCACCCGCAACACCACCGACTCGCTGAACCTGCTCGCCGGGTGCGTCCCCGAGGGCGGGCGGGTGCTCGTCCTCGACACCGAACACCACGCGAACCTGCTTCCGTGGCGGGCGCGAGGGCACTCGGCGCTGCCCGCCGCGCCCACGTTGGCGGGCCCGGTCGAGGCGCTGGAGCGGGAGCTGGCGGGCAGGCCCGCGGCGCTGCTCGCGGTGGCCGGGGCGTCGAACGTCACCGGGGAGGTGCTGCCCGTGGACGAGCTCGTGCGGATCGCGCACCGGCACGGCGCCCGCGTCGTCGTGGACGCCGCGCAGCTCGCCCCGCACCGCCCGTTCGGCCTGGCCTCCTCGGGCGCCGACTACCTGGTGTTCTCCGGGCACAAGACGTACGCGCCCTACGGCGCGGGCGTGCTCGTGGGCCGGAGGGACTGGCTCGACGCGGCCCCTCCGCACCTGGCGGGCGGCGGGGCGGTGCGCGAGGTCACCGGGTCGTCCGTGCGGTGGGCGGACGCGCCGGAGCGGCACGAGGCGGGCAGCCCGAACGTGCTCGGCGCGGTGGCGCTCGCGCGGGCGTGCGAGGTGCTCACCGGGCTGTTCCCGGCCGCGGAGGCGCGTGAGGCCGAGCTGCGCGCCCAGCTGGTGGCCGGGCTGGAGCGGGTGCCCGGCGCGCGGGCGCACCGGCTGTGGCCGGACAGCCGGGACGCGATCGGCGTGGTGGCCTTCGACGTCGCGGGGCACGACTCCGGGCTCGTCGCCGCCTACCTGTCGGCCGAGCACGGCATCGGGGTGCGCGACGGCCGGTTCTGCGCCCACCCGGCGGTGGCCAGGTTGGGCCTGCCGCGCGCGGGCGCGGTGCGCGCCAGCTTCGGCCTCGGCAGCTGCCCCGCCGACGTGGACCGGCTGCTCGACGCGCTGGCGCTCCTGGTCGAGCGCGGCCCCTCGGCCCGCTACGAGCTCGTCGCCGGACGCCACGTCCCGGTTCCCGACCCGCGCCCGCTGCCGACGTGGCTCCCGGTGGGCATTGCCGCTGTGGCGCGCCCGTGCGTGTGACGGAACGCGAATTCGAGTAAAGCTCATCTCGCTGTGGATGCTGATACCACGGCGGGTGTCCGGCGCTCCCGGCGGGGCCTGTTAATTTCGCGTGAGGTGCGACCGGTGTTCGGCGTTCGTTTCCCCGAATGATCGGGGGAACGAACGCCGAAAACATTTCATCAGCTGAGTTCGATTTCCGCCGGATGGCCACCCGTCTGGGCCAGCAGCCCCGGTGTCCGGGTGGCCGCCATTCCCGCTTCGAACCGGCTGCTCACCCCCAGCTTGCGCAGCAGCGAGGACACGACGCGGCGCAGCGTGCGCGGGGAGATCCGCAGCTCGCGGGCGATCGTGGCGTCCTTGCGACCGCGCGCCCACAGGCGCAGGATCAGCAGTTCCTGGTCGGTCAGCGCCTGCGCCGTCCCGCTCTCACCGGGGTCGTCGCACCCGAGGGGCGCGACGGCGGGCGCGGTGGTCGTCAGGT
>NZ_JBQGCX010001256.1:0-1795 GCF_052038725.1 Actinosynnema sp. | reverse complement strand
CACCGGCCACCAGCCACCAGCCACCAGCCACCAGCCACCAGCCACCAGCCACCAGCCACCAGCCACCAGCCACCGTGACAGCCAACCATCCACGCCGATCGGCGTCATCCACCCCGCCACAGAGGTCGTGTTTGACCTTGTAGTTACCTCAAGGCCCATGCTGGCCACATGGTGTTCCTCTCCATCAGCGAGTTCAGCGAGATGTGCGCGCTCCCCGCCCAAACCCTCCGCTTCTACCACTCCGAGGGCCTGCTGGTCCCGGCCCACGTCGACGAGCGAACCGGTTACCGCTCGTACGACTTCGTCCAGGTCGAACAAGCCATGCTGATCAGCACCCTGCGCGCAGCCGGACTCAGCTTCCGGCACGTCCGCCAGGCCCTGGACGCCCCCGACACCGCGCTCGGTCTGCTCACCGAGCACCGGGAGTCCCTGCTGCGCAAGCGAAAGCTGGAGGACGAGGCGCTGCGGGACGCGGAGGTGTTCGTCTCCGACTGGCCGCAGGTGCGTGAGCACTCCGTTCCCGAGATCACCGCACTCCGGACGATCGTGCCGGGAAGCAGGCACGAGGACGTGCTCGCGGAACGAGTCTCGACCGCAGTGGACCGACTCCGGCAGATCGCGGCGGAAGCAGGCGCCGAGGTCTCCGGCCCGCCGTGGAAGCAACACGCCCTGGAAACCCAGGAGCAGAAGGCGAAAACCATGGACCCGGACGGGAACGACCTGTTCATCGCCCTGCCCGTGCTCACCCCGATCACCCCCGACGCCCTGCCCGCCGACGTCCACACCCACCTCCTCGAAGCGCACGAGGAGGTGTCGATCGTGCTACCGGGCAGGGACACGCTGCCGAGATTGGGCGCGGTGTTCAACCGACTGGTGGACCACTCGGCGCGCATCAACCGGATGATCGCCTTCTGGTCCCCCCGCTACCTGCTGCACGAGGGCAGCGTGGAGATCTCGGCGACGGTCACCGACTTCGAGGAGGACGAGACCTTCGAGGACGACCTCCCCGACCAGTGACCCCCGATCCAGCCGTTCGGTCAGGCTGGTCCCGACACCTCCGGCCGGTCGGCGCCACCGGTGGGGAGCAGCAGGGTGAACCTGGTCGGGGAGCGATCGGACAGCACGAGCCTGCCGCCCTCGGCCTCGGCCAGATCACGCGCGAGCGGCAGCCCTATGCCGTGCACCCGCGTACCGTTGCGCCCCGCGCCGTGCCCACCACCAGCACTTCCACCGCCAGCACTCCTGCTCCCCGCGCTCCCGCTGCCGAGGATGCCGCTACCCGAGGCTCCACTGCCTGCGCTCCCGCCACCAGGGGTACCGCTGCCCGAGGTGCCGCCGCCTGCGTTCCCACTACCAAGGGTGCCACCGCCCGAGGCCCCACCGCCTGCACTCCCGCCACCAGGAGTCCCCTTACCCAAGGCTCCACTGCCCAGGTTTTCGCTGGCCAAGGCTCCGCTACGAGAGTTTCCGCTGTCAGCGCTCCCGTTCCCCGCGCCGCCGCTGTCCGCGCCTCCGCCGCCCGTACTCCCGCCGCCCGCACTGCCGCCGCCAGGGGTTCCGCCGACCATGCTCCCGCCGCCAAGGGTTCCGCCGCCCGTACTGCCGCCGCCAAGGGCTCCGCCGCCCGCGTTCCCGCCGGCGCCGCGCGCATCGGCGCCCCTCCCGCGCTCGCCCCCACTCCCACTACTTCCCCGCTCGTCCCCGTCCCCATCCCCATCACCGTCGCGGATCTGGAAGGGGTCGTCGCCGCGCACCTCGCCCTCGTCCACGACGTCCACCGCGAACAGCCCGGCCG
>NZ_JBQGCX010001255.1:0-2079 GCF_052038725.1 Actinosynnema sp. | reverse complement strand
GTCGATCGGCCGCAGGTGCCGGACCGCGCCGTGGAAGGCGCCACCCCCGGTCGGCCCGGCCGGCGTGCCGCAGCGGCGCACGAGGGTCAGCAGCCCGTCGATGGCCTCGTCCGAGGTGATCGTCTCGACGGTGTCGTACACGCCCGGCCTCCCTCGAACGTCCAGGACGGCTTCGGGGCGGCCACCGGGACCACCCGGCGCCACCCGAACACCCCGCAGCGGCCCAACCGACGGCGCGAGTACGCCGAATAGGTGGGGATTGATTGTCGGAACAACGTGTGAAACAAAGCAGCTGAAAACCTCGCCGCTCCCGCAACGTAACCGATCCCCGGACGGAGCGCAACGACTCCCGAATCGTTCCGAAGGGACCGTTGAAAGTCCTGGCGAAGGGCGGTCTTGACAACATCTGGGGTGACTGCTGTAGTGGCCTGGGAGTTGTCCGGGACAGCTGGGGGAAGTTCTCACCCGGACACCTCCCGAGAACCTTCGGGAAGTGTCCGGTGGGCCGATCGGGTGGACTCGGAAGCTGTTCGGGTGAGCAATGCCGATCGATCCGTGATGAACGGAAAAATGATCGCTCGAACGATCGAGCCGGTATGCGAATGAGTCTGTCGCGACCTGTGAATCCATTTCTGGGTGGCGTGCCGACGCCTGCGCCGGGGATGGGTGGGGAACCAGGATGGTCGACAGCGCCGCGCAGGACCGCAGGGAGCTGCTGCGCCTGATGCTCTCCGCCGCGCCGGAGCCCCCAGCCCCGGCGCGCCCCGCGGGCGGCCTGCCCACCTCGGCGGCCCAGCGGCGGCTGTGGTTCCTCGACCAGCTCAACGGCCCGAACTCCGCGTACAACGTGCCCTTCGCGCTGCGCCTGCGGGGCCCGCTCGACCCGGACGCGCTGTGGGGCGCGCTCGACGACCTGGTCGCCAGGCACGAGGTGCTGCGCACCGACCTCGTCGCCGACGAGGACGACGAGGTGCGCCAGGAGGTGCGCCCGCCCGCCCCGCTGCCGCGCGCGGTGGAGACCGTCGCCGAGGGGGACGTGGAGGCGCGGATCGCGCGGGAGGCCGCGCGGCCGTTCCGCCTCGACGGCGAGCCGCTGCTGCGGGCCCTGCTGCTGCGCGTGGCCGACGACGAGCACCACCTCGTGCTCAACCTGCACCACGTCGTCACCGACGGCTGGTCGGAGACGGTGCTGTTCCGCGAGCTGGGCGTGCTCTACTCCGCCCGCGCGCTCGGGCGCGCCGCCGACCTGCCGCCCGCGGCCCAGTACGCCGACTACGCCGGGTGGGAGGCGGGCCAGGCGGGCGGCCCCGTCTTCGAGGCGCAGCTGGCGCACTGGCGCGACCGCCTCTCCGGGCACCTGGGCGAGGCGGGCATCCCCACCGACCGGCCGCGCCCGCTCCGGGCCAGCACCCTCGGCGCGAACGTGCCCGTCCCGGCGCCCGCGGACCTGCGCTCCCGCCTCGGCGGCACGTCCCTGTTCACCGGCGTGCTCACCGCGCTGGCCGTGCTGCTGCACCGCTACGGCGGCCGGGACCGGGTCGTCGTCGGCGTGCCGGTGATCAACCGGACCCGCGAGGACTGGGAGAGCGCGCTCGGGTTCTTCGCCAACACCGTCGCGCTGCGCGTCGACCTGTCGGACAACCCGTCGCTGGGCGCGGTCGCCGACCGCGTCACCGCCGAGACCCACGACGCCCTGTCGCACCAGCACGTGCCGTTCGACCGGGTGGTCGACGCGCTGGACGCGCACCGCGAGGCGGGCATGAACCCGGTGTTCCAGGTGATGTGCTCGGTCAACGAGGTGACCGCGCCCCCGGAGCTGGCCGGGCTGGAGAGCACCCTGCGCTCACTGGACAACGACACCGCGAAGTTCGACGTCGAGTTCGCCGTGGAGTTCTCCGGCGACCACGTGGACTGCCGCTTCGAGTACGCCACCGACCTGTTCGACCGGCCGACGATCGAGGCGCTGGCCCGCCACTACCGCCTGGTCCTGGACGCGCTGCTCGCCGACCCGTCCACGCGCGTCGGGGACGTCGTCCTCGCCACCGAGGCCGAGGCCACCGCCGTGCTGGACGGCGAACC
>NZ_JBQGCX010001254.1:0-5499 GCF_052038725.1 Actinosynnema sp. | reverse complement strand
GAAAGGGTATGGGCTGCCGGGGGGGGTTTTTGTGTTTTTGGGGGGGTTGGGGCGCGGCGGGGCCGGGCGGGCGACCCCGTCACGTGGGGCCGCCGGACCGCCGGGCGGGTCAGCGCCGCTGCTTGGTCGCGCGCGCGGAGTCGGTGCACAGCGCGCCCACGTCCACGCTCTGCCCCCGGTCGACGAACACGTCCGTCACCCCGACGAGCCTGCCGCGCTTGTCGGCGCAGGTGACCGTGTACGCCTCCTTCACGCCGTAGGTCGGCGGCACCGGCGAGGCGAACTCGACCTTCCCCGCCGTCCAGTCGTCCGGGTTCGCCGGATCGGCCTGCGAGTAGTTCACCAGCACCGCCCGGTACTCGCCCGCGGGCGGGTCGACCAGGGTGGCGCGCTCGGAGTTCGTGCCGCCCGCCGCCGACTGCGCGACGGTCTCACCCGCGGCGTTCAGCACGAACAGGTCCCAGTCGGTCGCGGCGGACCCCCACGACACCGACACGTCGAACCGCCCGTTGTCCGCCGAGGGCAGGCCGCTCACGGTGAACGGGATGACCTCGGCCGTCCCGTCGCCGGGGAACGAGGGGTTCTCGGCGGGCACGCCGGGCGGGTTGACCAGCGTGATCGCGGACTGCGGCGGCGCCTGCGGCTCGCGGCCGTAGCGACCGGCGACGTACGGGCGTGTGGACGGGTTGACCGACCAGGAGAACCGGCCGCCGGGCGCGGTGCGCCTCGACTCCAGGGTCTCGGTCACCATGATCGGCGGGGTGGTGGTCCCGTCCGGCTGGCGCACCGGCGAGGTCGGCGTCTGGAAGGTCTTGCGCGCCTTCAGCTCGTAGCCCTTCGGCGCGGTCCCGGTCAGCGTGCCGTGCGCGGCCGGGTCGGCGGCGTTGGCCAGCATGTCCAGGAACGCGGCCCGGTTGCCGCCCTTGCCCGCGCCTGCGGCCGGCGCGGTGCCCAGGTACTCGGCGACGACGGCGTTCTCGTACGCCGGGTGGAAGCCCTCCGGGTTGATCTCGAAGGTGAACCCGAAACCGCCGGTGGTCCAGTAGGACCAGTCGTCGGTGGTGCCGGTGGTGTCGTACAGGCCCCAGGACGGGATGCTCTCGTAACCGTTGCGGGAGGCCATCTTGTCGCCCAGCGCCTTGACGACGGGCTCCTCCAGCGGCGCGCGCACGTCGGCCACGCCCGGCGGGCGCAGGACGAGGTTGCCGTAGGTGTGCAGGGTGATCAGGTTGGTGACGGCGCGCTCGGAGACGAGCTTGCGGATGTTGCGGGTCTCCGGCTCGGAGAACGGCGCGGAACCACGGTAGGTCTCGCCGCTCCACGACGTGCTCGCGCCCGCGCCGCCCCAGAAGCCCGCGTAGTTCCGGTTCGGGTCGGTGCCCCGCGCGCTGCCGCCGGGATTCGCCTTGCACACACCGGTTCCCAGCGCGGGCGGGGAGTCCGAGGCGCGGCAGTTCTTCCGCTTCATCTCGTAGTCGAACCGGGAGAAGTCGCCCTTGGGCTCGGCCTCGCGGGAGATGGAGAAGCCGTCCACGTTGACGATCGGGACGATCACGTTGCGGGTCTGGGAGACCAGGGACTTGAGCGACTTGTCCCGGTACCCCTTGACCAGCTCGTAGGCCCACTCGGTCGCGTGCTCGGCGGCGGGCCACTCGCGCGCGTGGTGCACGCCCATGACGGTGTTGACCGGCTTGCCGTCGTGGGTGTCCTCCACGTTCTCGGCGATCTCGACGGCGACCACGTCCCGGCCCTCGACGGACGGCTCGGCCAGCGTGAACGCCTTGACCAGCTTCGGGTTCGCGCGGGCGAGCTCCTTGAGCTCGTGGTCGTGCTCGTAGAGGTGGCGGTAGGAGGTGCGGCCGGACGGCAGGCCCGTGGACGCGCGGGACGCGGCGTACTCGCGGTCGCGCGCCGCGTGCTCGCGGGAGGTCCGGGACAGGTCGGCGTCGACGGTGGAGTAGGTCAACCCGCTGTCGCGCAGCACCTTCCGGTCCGCGTCACCGGCCAGCACCACCTCGACGCCGGTCGCGTCGCCCTTCTCGGTGAGGTCCAGGTCGAGACCGAGGAGGGCGGTCTTGTCCTTCTGCTCCGGGGTGTTCACGCGCACGACCTCGGCGCGCTCGGTTCCGGTGGGCGTGCCCTGCGGGGTGAGGGCGAGGAAGTCCACGCCCAGCACGGCGGACTTGGCCGGACCGGCGTAGCGGCAGCCCTGGACCACGAGCACCTGGCCCTTGGTCACGAAGCTCTCGGCCAGCTCGCGGCTGCGCAGGGCGGAGGAGGCCGCGACCACGGCCCCGGTGGCCTTGTCGAAGACGGCGAGGTCCCAGTCACCCTCGGCGCCGGTCCCAGGGGACAGGCGGGCCTGGACCAGGCCGTCGACGCCGGAGGTGACCTCGCGGCGGTCGACGCCGGGGGTCCTGGCGGGGAGCGGGGAGTCGAAGCACGCCCTGGTCACGGCCCGGTCGGCGCGCAGGACGCGGTCCTGGGCGGTCGCGGCGGGTGCGGTGAGCGCGGACAGCGCCAGGCCGGTCACACCCAGCGCCAGGCCCGCTCGCAGGAGGGCCGGGGCGGATCTCGATCTCATGCGGGGCTCCGTTTCGTCGAGCGCACAGGCGATCGACGCTAGGGGGCGGGCGGGGGTGGCGGCCATACCCGGAAGTTGGTGTCGCTGCGGCATTCCGGTGATTGCGCCGGGTGGGGTGAACGCCGTGTTCCGGAACTGCTTCGGCTGCGAGAACGCGGTGGCGAAGATCGTTCTCCGCTGCCCCTCCGGTACCGCCCGACCCGCACGGGCACGGCGTCACGTCGGCGGAACGGGGATGCCCGTGGCGAACGAGCGCGAGGACTTCGTGGCGGCGCTGCCGCTGCTCGCCGTGCTGGCGCGTTGGTGAAAGCACAGGTCAGGGGCTTCTGGGCGGGGTGGTGGCCACCCCGACCGGTTTTGCTGTCAATCGACGTTATAACGTCTTCCACCGTGGAAACCACGGGTGCTGGGCCCAGCGGTGGGGCCATCGACACGCCGCAGCACCGGGCCCTCGGGTCCGGGAGTCGGGTGGCCATCCTCGGGCTCGTGCGGGCTGCCGGGGGTGGGCTCACCGCCGCCGAGGTCGCGGCTGCCACGGGGCAGCACCTGTCGACCACGCGCGCCCACCTGGAACGGCTCGTCGGCGCCGGCCTGGTGGTCAAGGCGCGAGCCGGCGGCGGGCAGCCAGGGCGTCCCGCCTGGCGGTACCGCGCCGCCGCCGACGACCCGGCGCCCGCCCCCTACCGGACGCTCGCGGCGGTGCTGCTGGGGCAGCTCCGGAAGGACGCGGACGGGGCGGCCGTCGCCGCTGAGCGGGTGGGGCGGGAGTGGGGGCGGCAGCTCGCCGGGGAGTCCGGCGCCCGCGGGGCCGTGGAGACGGTCGGCTCGGTGTTCGACGGGCTCGGGTTCAGCCCGGTGGTGCACGGGGAAGCGGGTGGGGTGGTTGACCTGCACCTGAGGACCTGCCCGTTCCTGGAACTCGTCGACCAGGCGCCCGACGCGATGTGCGCGCTGCACGCCGGTGTGGTGCGCGGGGTGCTGGACGAGCGCGGGGCCGACGGGGACGCGGCTGTGCTGGAGCCCTTCGGGGCGCCTCGGGCCTGCGTGGTGCGGCTTCCCCGTGACGGGGAGTGGTGATGGGGGTCGGGCTGCGGGTTCCGGTGCTGGTGGGGGCCGCGCTCGCGCTGCTCGGCGGGCTCTGCGCGGCCCTGCTGCTGTCCGGGGCCGGGGGGCTGGTGCTGCTCGGGATCTACCGGGGGTTGTGGAGGCGCGGCGGGTCCGTCGCGGTGCTCGGCTTCCCCGGCTGCGCCGCCGCGCTCTCGACCGCCGCCAGCAGGAAGCGGGTCACGGCATGATCCCCCTCTCCCCGCAGCCCGGACGGGTCGCGATCCCGGTCACGCCGGTCACGCCGACCGGGCGGGCGAACTGGCACTGGCGGGTCGGGTTCGTCCCCGCGCTCTACCTGGCCGCGCTCGTCGTGCTCTCGTTCGCGCACGCGTTCCTCGCCTCCTGGTACTGGCTGGCCGTGCACCTGCTCGCGCTCGGCGCGGCCACCAACGCGATCCTGGTGTGGAGCGCGCACTTCACGTCGGCGGTGCTGCGGGTCCCCGCGCTGCCGCACCGGCGGGGCGAGTCGATCCGGCTGGTCGTGCTCAACGCCGGGGTGGTCCTGGTGCTGGTCGGCGGCACCACCGACTGGCCGTGGACCGGGGTCGTCGGCGCGGGGGCGGTGTTCGCCGCCGCGGCCTGGCACCTGTGCTGGCTGGTGGCCCGGTTGCGCGCCGCGCTGCCCGCCCGGTTCGCGGTCACCGCGCACTACTACGTCGCCGCCTGCTGCGCGCTGCTCACCGGCATCCCGGTGGGCGCCTGGATGCTGGTCGTCGACGACGCCGCGCGCGACCGGCTGATCCTGTTCCACGCGCACGTGAACGTGCTCGGCTGGGTCGCGCTGACCATCGTCGGGACGCTGTTCACCTTGTGGCCCACGGTCTTGCGCACCCGGCTCGACGACGGCGCGCCCGCCGCCGCCCGCTCCGCGCTGCCCACGGCGGTGACCGGGGTGGTGCTGCTGGGGATCGGCGCGCTGGCCTGGTGGCCGGTGCTCGCGGCGGCCGGGCTCGGGGTGTTCGGGGCCGCCGTGGTGATCACCGCGGTCCCCGGTCTGCGCACCGCCTGGCGGAAACCGCCGCGGTCCTTCGCCGCGTGGTCGATCGCGGCCGGGATCGGGTGGCTGCTCGTGGCGCTCGGCGTCGACGCGGTCGTGGTGCTGTCGGCGGCCGACGCGCACGAGGCGGTGGGCGGGTTCGGCGACGTGCTGACGCCGCTGCTGGTCGGCGCGGTGGCGCAGATCCTGCTGGGGGCCTTGGCCTACCTCATGCCGGTGGTGCTCGGCGGCGGACCGGGTGCGGTGCGCGAGCGCGGCGAGCTGTTCGACCGGCACTGGGCCCAGCGGGTGGCCATGGGCAACACCGCGCTGGTCGTGTTCGTGCGGCCCACCGGGCCGCACGTGCGGATCGCGGTGTCGCTGCTGCTGGTCGTCGCGCTGCTCCAGTTCCTGCTGCCCGCTGCCCGCGTGCTGCTCAAGCGGAGGTGAAAGCCTTGTCCGAGAAGAACGACCGACCGCTGGGCGGGGTCGCGGCGGGGGTGGCGCTGGTGCTCGTGGCGGTGCTCGCCGGGATCGCGGCGCAGCGCGTCGCGGACGGCGGGCCGGCCACGACCGAGGTCGCCGCCGCCGTGACGCCCACCGGGAACACCACGACGGTCCAGGTGAGCGTCGTCGAGATGCGGTACCGGCCCTCGGTGATCAGCGTGCCCGCCGGGGACCGGCTCGTCATCGAGCTGACCAACTCCGACCAGCGGCGGCACGACCTGGTGCTGGCCACCGGGCAGAGGACCGGGCCGGTCGGCGCGGGCGCCGCGGTGACCCTGGACGCCGGGGTGATCGGCGGGGCGGTGGACGGGTGGTGCTCGCTGCC
>NZ_JBQGCX010001253.1:0-3164 GCF_052038725.1 Actinosynnema sp. | reverse complement strand
GACCGTCGCGGAGTCCGCCGCCGAGTCCGCCGAGTCCGACGTGGCCTGGACGGCGCTGCCCGACCCGCTGCGCGCCAGGCTCTCCGAGCTGAGCGCCGACGCGCTGGGCGAGCTGCCCAAGGTGGACGTGCCGCAGTCGCGGCGCGCCGTCGCCAGGGTCGCGCCCGCCAAGCGCGCCAGGCTGGGCGCGCCCGCGCTGATCGGCGCGCTGCGCTCGTCGGCGGGCTTCCGCACCGCCGTCGTGGACTGGGTGCGGCGCAACCGGCCGTCCGCGCTGGAGCACACCGCGCCCGACCCGGTCACCGCCGGGGCCGCCGCGCTGCTGCTGGGCGAGGACGGCGCGGGGCACCTGGTGGAGCTGGTGGCGCGCCGCGCGGCCGACGCCGCCCTGCGGGCCGAGCGGGACAGCGCGGTGGCGCGCCTGGAGCGGCTGGAGCCCGAGCTGGAGCGGCTGCGCGCCGACCAGGTCGAGGCCGGTGGCGTGGCGCGCCAGGTGCGCCTGGAGGCGGACGCCGAGCTGGAGCGGCTGCGCAAGCGGCTGCGGGAGCAGGGCGTCAAGCTCCGCGAGGCCAAGGACCGGGCCGAGGCCGCCGCCCAGGAGGCGCTGCGGGTGCGCTCCGAGGTGGACGTCGAGGTCGGCAAGCTGATCGCCGAGCGGGACCGGGAGCGCGAGCGCGCCGAGGCCGAGCGGGTCAGGGCGCGGCGCGCGGTCGCCGACGCCGAGGTGGCCCGCCAGTCGGCGCGGGAGGCGCGGCAGGCCGACGAGGTGCGGCTGGCGCTGCTCGTGGACACCCTGGACGGCGCGGTCAGCGGGCTGCGCCGGGAGCTCGCGCTGGGCGGCGGCACCGGGCCGCGCCCGGCGGACACGGTGCGCGGGGCGAGCGCGGGGCAGGGCTCGGTCAACCGGGTCGAGGACCCGGCCGCGCTGGACCGGCTGCTGGCGCTGCCCGCCGTGCACCTGATCGTCGACGGCTACAACGTCACCAAGACCGGCTACCCGGAGCTGGCGCTCGCCGACCAGCGGGACCGGCTGGTGCACCAGCTCGCGGTGCTGGCCGCGCGCACCGGGGCCGAGGTGACCCTGGTGTTCGACGGCGCGGGCGTGGTCGCCGTGCCCGCCGCCGCGCCGCGCGGGGTGCGGGTGCTGTTCAGCGACCCCGGCGTGCTGGCCGACGACGTCATCCGGGCGCTGGTCACCGCCGAGCCCGAGGGCAGGCCGGTGGTTGTGGTGACCTCCGACCGGGCCGTCGCCGACTCGGTGCGCAGGCGCGGCGCGCACCCCGTCCCGTCCGCCGTGCTGCTCGCCCGCCTCGGCCGCGTCTGACCCCCGTTCGGGGGAGTGGCGACCGGCTGTGACCGGGGTTCGTCGGCGGAGGGTGACCGTTCGGGGGTTGCGCAGGGTGACCGCGCGGAGTGTGACCAAGCTCTTAGTCCGGGGTGTCCCGCGTCACCCGACCAGGTGAGCCGATCCGTCATCGATCCAGTCGCGATTACTCGCCGGGCAACGGTGGACGCGGGCACCTCGCTCTCATAACCTAGCCGGGACCTCGCGGAGGACCGCCTGCCGACGTGGCAGGCGACGCGGGTCACCGCCGGATCGGCGCTGTCGGGGAGCCGAGTCGCGCACGCCCCTCCACCTCGTTTTGGTGCCGCCAGGGGCTGCGCCGCGTCCGCGCTGAGCGGGGACCGGGGGCGGTTCACACGACAGGAGACTCTGGCGAGAGTGGCGTCGCAACGACTCAAGCGCGGTGTGCGTGGGGTAATGGCCGCCACGGCGGTGGCCGTGGCGGCTGTGGGCATCACGCCGGTCTCGGCCGGGGCCCAGCCCGCCACCGCCTCCGACGCGTTGAAGAAGTACAACGAGCTGGGCGAGCAGGCCACCAAGCTCAACGAGGAGCTGCTCAGGGCCGAGGAGCAGCAGAAGAACAACCAGGCCGAGCTGGACAAGGCCAAGGGCGAGGTCGACACCGCGACCAAGGCCGGTGACGCGGCCCGCGCCGACGAGGAGAAGTTCCGCAGCCGGGTCGACCGGCTCACCGAGGCGTCCTTCGAGGGCGCGCGGTTCAACCAGCTGTCCGCGCTGCTGGTCAGCGACTCGCAGCAGGACTTCCTCAACCGCATGTCCGCGCTGGGCGTCCTGGCCATGGACAACGGCGAGGCGCTGGAGGAGCTGTCCGGGGCCGTCCAGGCCGCCGACACGGCGCGCGACACCGCCTCCGAGGCCGAGAAGCGCGCGCAGGCCGCGACGGACGAGGCGAAGAAGATCGCCGACGACGTGCGCAAGCGCAAGGACGACCTCGACAAGCAGCGCACCGAGGTCAAGGCGCAGCTCAACCGGCTGACCTCCGCCGAGCGCACCAGCCTGGGCAGCGTCGGCAGCGTGCCGACCAACGTGGACTACCCGGCGGGCGCCGCGGGCGCCGCGCTGCAGTTCGCGATGGCCCAGATCGGCGACATGTACCAGTACGGCGCGACGGGCCCGAACGTGTGGGACTGCTCCGGCCTGGTCATGAAGGCGTACGCGAGCGCGGGCGTGTCGATCCCCCGCACCAGCCAGGGGCAGGCCGGGGTCGGCCGCGCGGTGACCCGCGCCGAGGCCCAGGCGGGCGACATCGTCGTCTACAACGGCGGGATGCACGTGGGCATGGCGGTGAGCAACAGCCAGGTGGTGCACGCGTCCACCGACGGCGTGCCGGTGAAGGTCGTGCCGTTCAACAACCCCGGCTCGATCTACGCGATCCGCCGGATCGGCTGACGGGCCTGCGGGCTGCTCCCCCTCGGCGGGGTCGTTCCGGGAGCGGAGCGGCCCCGCCGAGGCGCGTTCCGGGGGTGGGGTTCACTGTCCGGGTGCCCTCGACCGCCGCCGGAGCGGCCCGGTGAGCCGCGCGCGGACCGCCCTGGCGGTCCTGGCCGCGCTGGCGCTGGCGGCCGGGCTGGTGGCCGTCCTGCGCCACGGGGCCGCGCCCGCCGGGGAGGACGCGCCCGCGGGGGAGGCCGTGCGCGCGCTCCTGGACCGCAGGGCGCGGGCGGTGCTGGAGCGCGACGAGGCGGCGTTCACCGCGGACCTGGACCCCGAGGCCGATCCCGCGTTCCTGGCCGCCCAGCGCGGGCTGTTCGCCGCGCTGGCCGAGGTGCCCCTCGCCGAGTGGTCCTACCGGGTGGCC
>NZ_JBQGCX010001252.1:0-7422 GCF_052038725.1 Actinosynnema sp. | reverse complement strand
CGGCCCCGCGGTCGCGGCGCGCGACCGCGGGGCCGGAACCGCCTCGAAGGGGTCAACGGATCAGAGGGGCAGCAGGGTGGACAGCAGGACGATGATCAGGTGCGGTTCCATGTCGGGCTCCTCGCGGGTCGTTCCGTGATTCCTGGTCGTCCACCGGTGGTGAACCCAGAATCCGGCACCCGACGGGGCCCTGACCAGGGGTTTCCTGTCCCCTGCGGGGAGGGCAACGGGAAACCCGCCGTGAGCTGCGCGGAGCGCGGGGGTCAGTCGACGACGCCGTCCTGCAGGGCGGCGGTGATCTCCACGTGCAGGTCGCGCGAGGGCCGGTGGGAGTGCCTGCGCTGGACCATCCACGCCAGGTTGCGCAGCTGGCTGCGGACGGTCTCCGAGCCAAGGGCCCGCGCCGTGTCCAGGGACTCCAGCGCCACCTCGTGCATCCGGTCCAGCTCGCCCGCCGCCTCGTGGGCCAGCGCCAGGCGGACCCCGTACAGGGCGCGGGCGCGGCGGGCCTCGGGCGAGGTGCCCGCCAGCCCGCGCTCCAGCAGGCGGGCCGCCTCGGCCGGACGGCCCAGGTCGTAGAGGCACCAGCCGGTCACGACCGCGTCCAGGGCGGCGACCGTGGACGAGCCGACCACCGGTGCGGCCCCCCGACCCGTCGCCGTGGCGACCACCAGGCCGCTCGCGGCCTCGTCCGCCCGCCCTGCCGCCGGAGGGACGAGCACGGTGGCCCGCGCCAGGGTCTCCTCGGGGAGCGCGGGCTCCGGGGCCTCCGCCTCGGCCAGCAGCGCCGCCGCGCGCTCCAGCGCCGCCCGGCACCGCGCCTCCTCGCCCAGCTGCGCGTACCCCTGCGCCAGCCGGTGCTCGGCCAGCCCGCGCACCCGCGCCGTCGCGTGCGGGTCGGCCAGCGCCCGCTCGGCCAGCGCGATGGTCTGCTGCGCCGCGCCCGCGTACATGGCCAGCTCGGCCCGCCGGACCAGCGCGTACGCCGCCAGCCCCGGATCACCCGCCAGCTCGGCCAGCGCCGCCGACTCCAGGGTCAGCGCCACCGCCTCCTCCCGCCGACCGGCCTCCTGCGCCATCCAGCCCGCGTACTCGACGAACCGCGCCGTCATCAGCGCCACCTGCCGCTTCGCGCCCGCCTCCCCGGCCGCGGCGAGCATGTCCCGCAGCGACACCAGCGACCCGTGCAGCATCGGCTGCACCAGCCGGGGCGACATGCGCTTGCCCAGGTCGCGGATGGTGTCGAACTGGAGCCGCAGCCCCCGCGCCACCGCCGGGTCCTCGGTCGCCGCCTCCAGCTCGCTGCGCCTCGCCCTCGGCAGCGGCGGGGCCTCGTGGCGCGGGGCGGGCACGGCCTGGCGCGGGTGGCCGACCGGCGCGGCCGGGGCGAGCCTGCTCAGCTCGCCACCGGCGGACAGCACCGCGTCGGCCTGCCTGGCGAGCTGCGGGGTCGGCGCCTTCGCCCCGGTCTCGATCTTGCTCAGGTGGCCCTTGCTGTAGTTCAGCTCCTTCGCCAGGTCCTGCAGGGACAACCCGGCCGCGTTCCGGCGCCTGCGCAACTCGATGCCGAACGCCTCGTGCTGCGTCATGGGGACCTGCCTCCTCGCCGGGCCGCCGGGCCGGTGCGCCGTTTCCTGTTGCCCACTGTGGCGGAGAACGGCAACTCCTGTCGCCGCACATGGCGGGGGACGACCCTGGGAAGCGGAAGGTCGACCGAGTCGAGGAGGGGTTCCGATGCGTTCCACGATCCCACTGGTGGTCTGCATGGTCGCGCAGCTCGTCGTGGTGGCGCTGGTGGTCGTCGGCGAGCAGCCCAACGGGTTCCTGGCCGCGCTGGTGACCGCCGCGTTCGCCGAGACGCTGCCCGACCTGTGGAGCCGGGCCACGAGGCTGCGCAAGCGGATCGCGGCCGAGCGGCGGGGCGGGGCGGCCGGGCGCAGGAGCGTCGAGCGCGAGCGGTGGGGCATGGCCGAGCGGGGCGGCGCGCGCGGTGAGCGCGGCTACTGGGAGAAGGCCCGAGCGGAGAAGGCCCGAGCGGGGAGGAAGCCGGGGCGCGAGCCCGACGGGAAGCGGCCCCGCCCCGGTCCGGGCGGCAGGCGCGGACCGGGGCGGATCGGCGGGACGCGGCAGCGGCGCTGCGCCGGGCGCGGACCGGGGCGGGGCGCGGCGGGGAGCACGCGACCCGGCGGGTCACACCACCCGCGCCGCCGCCACCGGCCGCTCGGCCACCGGGTACACGCCTGACGACGCGGCGTTCACGCTCCACCGGTACCGGGTGAACTCGCCCGTCCGGTCCGACGCGTAGAACATCATGTGCCCGAACCCGGCGCCCTCGGTCTGGTTCTCCGCGTTGAAGATCCGGCTGTCCGGGAACGCCGCGTAGTGCCCCACGCCGTACTGGCCGTGGGGCTCCGACGTGCAGTCCACGATCTCCACCGCGTACTGCGTCTCACCGGGGAAGTTCAGCCTCGGGCTCGGCGCCTCGTACGCGCCCCTGACCTCGCGCACCATCACGATGTGCCCGGTGTTGGTGTCCTGGTCGTTGCGGTAGTCGATCGCGACCAGGTCGCCGGGCCGCAGGTCCGCCACCCGCCGCACCCGCTCGAAGTGCGGGACGCCGCCGCGCGCGAACACCTCGCGGTAGTCGCGGGCGAACGGGCTGGCCACGCCGAAGTGCGCGGTGAAGAAGCGCTGCGTCGCCCAGCGGTGCGAGCGGCGCAGCACCGCGGTCTGGAACGACGCGCACTGGCTGCGGTTCACCCACGTCGACGCGTCCGCCGGGTCGCCCCAGCGCACCACGTTGCGCTGGCTGGGGTCCTTGTAGACGTTGTTCGCCAGCGGGCAGGTCGGCAACGACAGGTGGCCGACGAGGTTCTCGGCCTCCAGCAGGTGCGGGGTCGCTGTCCTGGGCGGACGCGCCGGGTGGGGCTCGTCCGCGACCGGCCTCGGGGCCGTCGCGACCCCCGAGCGCGATCTGCGTGGCAAGTCCATTCGCGTCCTCCACTTCGGGTTCGGGCCCGGACACCGTAGACGACCGTGACCGCGACCACGCCGCCAGCGCACCGCTCCCCGCCGGACCGGGCCCGCTGCCACGCGTTCGGGTGCACGACCGGCCACCTGGTCGGGGGAGTACCCGTGATCAGCGCGGACGATGCGCGGGCGGCGCGACGAACCCGCAGGTCACCGACGCGCGCCCGCGCCCGTCCGCGCGGCAGGCCCGGCGCGGCCACCTGGTCCCACGTGACGGAATGCTCACGGGGAGCCCCGCCCCGGCGCACTAGGCTCGCCTGCCGGGAACCGAGGAGGGCGTGGATGCGGGACTGGCTGGGCGTGGCCGCCGACGTGGCCGAGAAGCTGCGGGGCGACGCCGCTGAGCGCGACCGGCGCGGGGAGGACCCCGTCGCCGAGGTCGCCACGCTGAAGGACTCCGGGCTGCTGACCGTCGCCGACTGGGACGCCCAGCGCGCGGTCGTGCGGGTCGTGGGCGCCGCCGACGCCAACGTCGGGCACCTGCTCGGCTACCACTACCTCCAGGTGTGGCGGGGCGGGCTGTTCCTCGACCGGGACGACGCCGCCGCGCGCTCCGCCGAGCTGCACGGGCAGAACCTGTTCTGGGCGGGCATCAGCAACCCGCTCGACGCCGCCCTCCAGCTCACCCCCGTCGACGGCGGCTACCGCGTCGACGGCCGCAAGACCTTCGCCACCGGCGCCGCCGTCGCCGACCGGCTCGTGGTCAGCGCGACGCGCGTCGACACCGGCGGGAAGCTCACCTTCACCCTCGACGCCAGGGCCGAGGGCGTCAGCCGCGCGGGCGAGTGGGACAACATGGGCCAGCGGCTCACCGCCAGCGGCGGCGTCCAGCTCACCGACGTCCTGGTGCCCGAGGCGCAGGTCCTCGGCCCGGCGGACGGCACGAGCCCCCGGCTGTCGCTGGCCGCCATCGGGTTCCAGGAGGCGCTCTCCCAGCTGCACGTGGCCATCGCCGAGGGCGCGCTCGCCGAAGCCGCCCGGTACACCCGCGAGACCACCCGCCCCTGGTTCCTCAGCGGCGTCGACTCGGCCACCGAGGACCCGTACGTCCTCCAGACCTACGGCGAGCTGGTCGCCGACGTCCAGGCCGCCGGGCTGCTCGCCGACCGCGCCTCCGCGCTGCTGCGCGACGCCTCCGAGGCCGGGACCGCGCTCACCGCCGGGCAGCGCGCCGAGACCGCCGCCGCGATCTCCTCGGCCAAGGTCGTCAGCACCAGGGTCGTCAACCACACCACCGCGAAGGTGTTCGAGCTGTGCGGGGCCCGCGCCACCGCGAGCACGCACGCGTTCGACCGGTTCTGGCGCAACGCCCGCACCATCACGCTGCACGACCCGGTGGCCTACAAGGCCCGCGAGGTCGGCGCGCACTTCCTCACCGGCCAGCACGCGCCGTTCACCGGGTCCAGCTAGGTGGCGGCCCCGCAGGCGGGCGACGGGCCCGCGCTCGCCCACAGCGTGCTGCTCGCCGACGACGGCGTGCACGTGCTGGACCGGCGCAGCTTCCCGTTCGAGCGCACCTGGGTGCGGTGCGGCACGGCCGCCGAGGTGGCCCGCGCCATCGAGGACATGGTCACCCAGTCGTCCGGGCCGTACTTCGCCGTGCTGTGGGGGATGGTCCTGGCGGCGCGGGAGGCGCGCGGGCTGCCCCGCGCCGAGGCCCGCGCGCGGCTCGCCCAGGTCGGCGAGGACTTCATCGCCACCCGGCGCACCAACAACGCCCTGCGCAAGGCGGTCGCGGCCGTCCTCGCCGGGGTCGACGCGCACGAGGACGTCGAGGCGGGCGCGCTCGCGGGCGCGATCGCGGGCGACCGCCGCTACCGGGACCGCAGCCGCGCGCTGGGCGAGCACACCGCCGCGCTGCTGCCCGACGACGGCGCGGTGCTCACGCACTGCTGGGCCGACCTGTACCTGACCGAGACCGTCGCCGCCGCCCAGGCGAGCGGCAAGCGCCTGAGGTTCTTCTGCACCGAGACCCGCCCCTACCTGCAGGGCGCGCGGCTGACCGCCGAGACGCTCGCCGAGATGGGCGTGGACACCACGCTGATCACCGACGGCATGGGCGCGGCCGTGCTCGCCACCGGCGAGGTGTCCGCGCTGCTCACCGCCGCCGACCGGGTCACCATGGACGGGCACGTGGTCAACAAGGTCGGCACGCTCGGCCTCGCGGTGGCCGCCTCGGCGTTCGACGTGCCGTTCCTGGCGATGGTGCAGGCCCCCGACCGGCTCGCGCCCACCGCCGCCGACGTGCCGATCGAGCACCGGCCGGGCGAGGAGGTGCTGAGCACCCTGGGCAGGCGCACCGCCAGCGACCGGGTGCGCGGCCTCTACCCGGCGTTCGACGTGACGCCGCCGAGGTTCGTCACCACCGTGGTCACCGACCGGGGCGCGCTCGCCCCCGACCGGCTCGCCGACTACTACCGGCACGATGACCAGCAGGGACAACTACCAGCAGGGGACAGCGAATGACTGAATGGGTCGTGCTCGACATCGAGGGCACGCTCAGCTCCACCGACCAGGTCCTGGTCGTGCTCTACGACTACGCGCGCCCGCGCCTGGGCCCGTGGATCGACGAGCACGGCGACGACCCGGCCGTCGCCGACGCCGTGGCGCAGATCCGCGAGCTGTCCGGCGCGACCGGCGGCACCGACGACCTGGTGCGGGTGCTGCACGGCTGGATGGACGCCGACCAGAAGGTCACGCCGCTCAAGACCCTGCAGGGCCTGATCTGGCAGCGCGGCTACGAGAGCGGCGACCTGGTCGCCGAGCTGTTCCCGGACGTGGTGCCCGCGCTGCGCGAGTGGCACGCGGACGGGCTGCGGCTCGCGGTGTTCTCCTCCGGCTCGGTGCCCGGCCAGGTCGCGTTCTTCGGCCACACCTCCGAGGGCGACCTCCGGCCGCTGTTCGAGCACCACTTCGACACCGTCAACGCGGGCCCCAAGCGCGAGGCCGCCTCCTACCTGGCGATCGCCTCGGCGCTGGGCGCGGCCGACCCGGCCGGGATCACGTTCTACTCCGACGTGCCCGCCGAGCTGCACGCCGCCGCCGAGGCGGGCTGGAAGACCGTGGGCGTGGCGCGCGCGGGCGAGCCCAACGCCGACGCCGACTTCAGCCCGCACCCGGTGGTGGGCGAGCTGTGACGGCGGGCGCGGCGGACGTGGAGCTGCGGGCGGCGGGCGCCGCGCTGGCCGCCGAGTGCGCGCGCTACGCGGGCATGGGCTGGATGCGCGGAACGTCCGGCAACCTGTCGGTCGTCCTCGGCCGCGACCCGCTGCGGCTCGCGGTCACCACCAGCGGCAAGGACAAGGGCGAGCTGACCGACGACGACGTGGTGGTCGTCGACGAGCGCGGGCGCACCGCCGGTGGTGACGGCGACCCGGTGAAGGTCCCCTCCGCCGAGGCGGGCCTGCACGGGCGGATCGCCGCCGTGGCGGGCGCGGGCGCGGTCGTCCACGTGCACGCCCTCGCGCCGGTGCTGGCCGCCGAGTTCTGGCCGGACGGCGTCGAGCTGCGCGACCTGGAGATGCTCAAGGGCTTCGGGCGCGCCGACCACGACGTGGTCACGATCCCCGTGGTGCCCAACAGCCAGGACATGGGCGTGCTCGGCGACGCGTTCGAGGCCGGGTTCCGGCCGGACGTGCCCGCGCTGCTCGTGGCCAGGCACGGGGTGTACGCCTGGGGGGCGGACCTGCGCCAGGCCAGGCACCGGCTGGAGTGCCTGGAGTGGCTGCTGCGCTTCAAGGTCGAGACGAGGAGGGACTCCCGATGACCCTGCTGACCGTGTGGGCCGACGACAACCCCGACGAGGTGCTGCTGCGCACCTCGGACCCGGACGAGGTGCGGGCCGAGCTGGAGCGGCTCGGCGTGCGGTACGAGCGCTGGCCCGTGCTGCCGGACGTGACCGTGGACACCGCGCTCGACGCGTACCGCGAGCAGGTGGCGCGGGTCGTGGAGACCGAGGGGTACGTGCTGGTCGACGCCATGCACCAGACCCCGTCCGACGACCCAGGGTGGCTGGCCGCCGCGGCGGGCGCGCGGGCGAGGTTCCTGGCCGAGCACACCCACGACGACGACGAGGACCGGTTCTTCGCGCGCGGCGCCGGGGTGTTCTACCTGCACGTGGCCGGGCGGGTGCACGCCGTGCTGTGCGAGGCGGGCGACCTGCTGAGCGTGCCCGCGAACACCACCCACTGGTTCGACATGGGCACCAGGCCGGACTACGTGTCGATCCGGTTCTTCCACGACGACGACGGGTGGGTCGGGAACTTCACCGGGAGCGAGATCGCGAAGTCGTTCCCGACGTTCGACGAGCTGATGGCCGGGCACCGGGGCTGAGCGCCCGGTCGACGACGCCCCGGCGCGCCGCTCGGCGGGCCGGGGCGTCGTGCTGTCCGG
>NZ_JBQGCX010001251.1:0-1702 GCF_052038725.1 Actinosynnema sp. | reverse complement strand
CCCGCGGGGTCGCCGGCCCCGCTTAAGCTGCTCGGTGCGGCGCGTCCGTTCCTCGTCCGGGTGGTCGCCCACATCGCGGGGGGTGCTGTCGGTGGTGACCCTACGGACGGCTCCCCACATTCTTCGCGCCTGTCGCACCTGCGCTCCCGGTAATACCCCTGACCGGTGATCGTGTTGTTCCGAGCGTCCCTGCGGTGTTCCACGGGATTTTCTCCGGGTGCGCTTCAGGTGTTGTTCACCCTTTTCCCGCCGCCCGTTCCGCCGCCCGGTCCCACCTCCCCTTCCCGCCCCGTCCGCCGGTGTGATCTCCCGGACAACTGGCCGTCCGGCGGAGTCCCCGAGCCGCGCCCTGCTCTACCGTGGTGTGCAAATGGTTGGCACACAAAGCAACGCCGAGGACCCGCTGGCCCTGGAGCGGCAGGTCTGCTTCGCGCTCTCGATCGCGTCCAGGACCGTGGTCTCGGTCTACCGGCCACTGCTCGAACCGCTGGGGCTCACCCACCCCCAGTACCTCGTGATGCTCGCCCTCTGGCAGGGCGCGCCGCTGTCGGTCAAGGAGCTGAGCGGGCTGCTCGCGCTCGACCCCGGCACGCTGTCCCCGCTGCTCAAGCGGCTGGAGGCGATCGGGTACGTGCAGCGCGGCCGGGACGCCGACGACGAGCGCGTGCTGGCCGTGACGCTCACCCCGCAGGGGCAGGCGCTGCGCCAGGAGGCGCTGAAGATCCCGCCCGCCGTGGTCGACCGCCTCGGCGTGGAGCTCGACCAGCTCCAGGACCTGCACGGGGCGCTGACCCGCCTGATCGCCGCTGCCAAGGAGGCACCGTGAACCGCCCGCCCCTCGCACTGCGCCTGTGGTACCTGATCGGGGGCAGGCTGCCCCAGCGGTCCCGCGAGTGGATCTTCGAGCAGGCCACCAAGCCGTCCTGGCTGGTGTGGTTCACGGTCCGGGCGTTCGTGCAGGTCCTGCCGCTGACGATCATCATCGCCGCCGGGCTGGTGCTGGGCCTGGGCTCGCCGCTGCCGCTGGCCGTCGCGTGCGGTTCGCTGGGGCTGATCGTGGGCGTGTACTTCGCGATGTCCTACGCGATCGAGAGCACCGAGAACCGGGTGTCCAAGTACGGCTACGAGAACGGCGACGCCGGTCGGGCCAGGAAGGCGCGGGCCGCCGCGCAGGACGAGCTGCGGCAGCAGCGCTACGACGCGGCCTGGAAGAGCGAGTAGCGCCCGCTCACCCGTCCTCGCCGCCCACCACCGCCAGCAGCTGCCACATCAGCACGGACAGCAGGCCGACCACCCCGGCCGCCACCCACAGCGGCCCCGTGACGCCGAAGGCCCGCGCGACGAGCCCGCCCTGGATCGCCCCCAGCGCCGCGCCGCCCGAGCTGAACAGCAAGAACGCGCCGTTCACCGACCGGCGCAACCGGTCCGGGACCACGCGGGCGCGGGCCGTCCTGGTGATCGTGCCCCACAGCACCGAGTGCGCGCCGAACGCGACCAGCACCGCGATCGCGGCCGGGAACACCCGCACCAGGGCGAGGGCGACGTGGGCGAGGGTCTCCACGACCAGACCGGCGCGCAGCAGCGGGACCGGGCCGAAGCGGTCCACCAGGCGCGGCGCCAGCGGGACCACCAGGACCCCGCCTGCGGCGGTGGCGGCCAGGAGCAGGCCGAAGGCGGCGGGTCCGGCGTCCAGGCGTTCGCG
>NZ_JBQGCX010001250.1:0-3543 GCF_052038725.1 Actinosynnema sp. | reverse complement strand
GCTGCCCACGGCCAGGCCGCGCGCCTGCGGGGTGACCGGGAACCGGGGGCCGCCCGCCGAGGTGGCCTCGCCGGAGCCCTAGACGAACTGGACGACCAGGTCGGAGCGCCGGCCGCCGGGTCCGCCGGGGCCCCGGCGCTGCGGGGTGTCCGAGCGCAGCACGCCCAGCGCGTCCTGGGCGGAGGTCGAGCGGGCGGCCAGCTCGGCGGAGGCGCGGAGCTGGTCGTCGAACTGCTGGTTGAGCCGGACCCGCACCAGGAACCAGGACGCGCCCGCCACGCCGACCACGACCAGCGCCGCGGCGGCGGCGGCGAGCAGGGCGAACCGGGAGCGCAGGGACAGGCGGTCCGCCAGGCGGGACGGGAGGGGGCCGTCGCCGGGACTCGCGCCCCGTGCCGGGGCGCGGCCGGTCACAGCGGGTCCTCGCGGAGCACGTAGCCCACGCCGCGCACGGTGTGGATCAGGCGCGGCTCGCCGCCCTGCTCCAGCTTGCGGCGCAGGTAGCCGACGTACACGTCCAGGCCGTTGGAGCCCGCGCCGAAGTCGTGGCCCCACACGGTGCGGAACATCGCCTCCCTGGACAGCACCAGCCTCGGGTTGCGCAGGAACGTCTCCAGGATCGAGAACTCGGTCCTGGTCAGCGCCACCTGCCGGTCTCCCCGCCGCACCTCGCGGGTGCCCGCGTCGAGCAGCAGGTCGGCGAAGCGCAGCGCCTCCGAGCGGGCCGCGGTGCCCGCGTAGCCGCCGCGCCGCACCAGCGCGCGCACCCTGGCCAGCAGCTCCTGGAGCGCGAACGGCTTGGCGAGGTAGTCGTCGGCGCCCGCGTCCAGGCCCGCGACCCGGTCGGAGACCTCCACGCGGGCGGTCAGCATGAGCACCGGGGTGGTGTCGCCGGAGGCGCGCAGCGCGCGGCACGCGTCGAGTCCGCCGAGCACCGGCATGGTCACGTCGAGTATCACCCCGTCGGGGCGCAGGGAGCGCACGAGGTCGAGCGCCCTGGCCCCGTCGTGCGCGGTCGTGACCTCGTAGCCCTCGAAACGCAGCGTGCGCGACACGGCCTCGGCGACCGCGACCTCGTCGTCCACGACCAGGATGTGCACGGGGGACAACCTACCGATTTTCCCGCGCGCTCACCCGATTCCGCTTGTCGGGTTTTCCGGTGACTCCACCGGGTGATCGCGTGATCACCCTTCGTGGAATGAGGGGGCGCGCTTTCAGGTTCCCTCGCAGGTCCGCGCGGTGGTGTCGCCAGGAAATGGCGAGGGCGCGCGCGGCGGTATCACGGTCCGATTTCATGATCGATAACGCGGAACGGGCGCGGAACCGCCCCGGTCCGCGCCAGGAATCGGGGCGCGCTCCCGGAGGAATGTAGGGGTGGGCTCCGGCGGGAATGCCCGACGCGGTCGTCCGGTTACCGCGCGTGGTCATTCGGGGGACCTGCCTGGGCTCCGCGCGGGGCCCCGCAGGGGGTGCTCGCGGCGCGTGCGCGCGACCGCGCGTGCACCCTTGGGGAACTAATGGCTACTGCCGGTAGTTTCCCCGTTATTCCGCTTCGAGAGGTTTGGGGTCTGGTGGACGGGTACGGGTTCAACATCGCGCTGGTCGTGGTGCTGCTGCTCTTCAACGCGCTGTTCGCGGGCAGCGAGATGGCGCTCATCTCGCTGCGGGAGGGGCAGCTCAGGGCGCTGGAGCGCGAGGGCGGGTCGGGTGGTCGCACACTCGTGCGGTTGGCCCGCGACCCCAACCGCTTCCTGGCGACCATCCAGATCGGCATCACCCTGGCGGGTTTCCTCGCCTCGGCCACCGCGGCGGTCTCGCTCGCCGCGCCGCTGGTGCCGCTGCTGTCCTTCGTGGGCGGGGCGGCCGACGCCGTCGCCGTCGCGCTGGTCACGATCGTGCTGACCTTCGTGACCCTGGTGTTCGGCGAGCTGGCCCCCAAGCGGCTGGCCATGCAGTACGCGCTGCGCTGGGCCCTGCTCGTGGCCAAGCCGCTGCACCTGCTCTCGACCGTGTCCCGCCCGGTGATCTGGCTGCTGAGCACCTCGACCAACGCCGTGGTGCGGGTGTTCGGCGGCAAGGCCGAGACCGACGCGGAGGAGATGTCGCCCGAGGAGCTGCGCGAGCTGGTGTCCGCGCAGCGCGGGCTCAACAGCGAGCAGCGCATGATCATCAACGGCGCGCTGGAGATCCACGAGCGGCGGCTGCGCGAGGTGTTCGTGCCCCGGCGCAACGTCGTCGTGCTCGACGCCGCGCTCGACGTGCCGTCCGCGCGGGCCGAGCTCGCCGCGTCCGGCCACTCCAGGGCGCCGGTCGCGCGCGGCGGGCACCTGGACGACCTGGTCGGGGTGGTGCACCTGCGCGACCTGCTGTCCGACACCACCCCGCTGACCGAGCTGGTGCGGGCCGCCGTGGTGTTCCCCGACTCGCTGCGGGTGTCCGACGCGCTGCGCCGGTTCAAGACCGACCACGAGCAGTTCGCGCTGGTGGTGGACGAGCACGGCGCGGTCGACGGCATCGTCACGCTGGAGGACCTGCTGGAGGAGATCGTCGGCGAGATCTACGACGAGACCGACCGCGACGTGATGGCCGTGCGGCGCGAGGACGACGGGGCGCTGGTGCTGCCCGGCTCGTTCCCGGTGCACGACCTGGTCGACCTCGGCGTCGAGCTGCCGGGCGCCCCGGAGGGTGACTACACGACCGTGGCGGGCTTGTTGCTGACCGTGCTCGGACACATCCCCGAACGGGCGGGTGAACGTGCCGAGGTGTCCGGGTGGGACCTGGAGGTCCTGGCCGTTGAGCGGCGGGCCATCACCTCGGTGCGGTTGCGCAGGGTCAAGGCGCTGGGCTGATCGAGTGATGTCCGCACTGGTGCGGGCGCATCGGACTTATCGCCCGATACGGTGAGTGTGTCAAGATCGACAACTCTCTGTGAACGGGGACGTGCGGTGGCTTTTTCCTTGGACCTGGACAAGCAGCTCGACAAGGCGTACGAGCAGCTCGGCCTGACCGAGATCCTCGACTCGCCGGTCGCGGCCCTGGCCGGGGTCAGCGAGGCGGCGGGCGAGAAGCTGGCCGCCCTCGGCATCAAGACGGTCCGGGACCTCGGGACCAACAAGTACTTCGCGTTCGCCTCCGCGCTGGCGGAGCTGGAGCGCACCACCAAGTGACCCCCGCCGGGAGCCCCCGTCGCCGCGCGGGCGACGGGGGCTCCCGCGCGTCGCGGGGTCGGCGTCGCGGGGTCAGGGGACCAGCAGGACCCGGCCGAAGGCGGTGCGGCCCTCGATGTGGCGGTGCGCGTCACCGGCCCGCTCCAGCGGGAACTCCTCGTCCAGCACCACGGTCAGCTCGCCGGAGGCGACGCGGGCGATGAGCCCCTCGACCAGCGGGCGGGTGCGCGCCGGGTTGTGCGCCATCTCGCCGCCGAAGTACACGCCGTTGATCGAGGCGTTCTTGAACATCAGCGGGCCGATGTTCGGCGGCTGCGCCTCGCGACCGGCCTGGCCGACCCAGCTGATGCGGCCCCGGTAGGCCAGCGCCGCGACG
>NZ_JBQGCX010001249.1:0-3549 GCF_052038725.1 Actinosynnema sp. | reverse complement strand
CCTCCCGCCTCTCGCCTCCCCCCGGTTTTGCACCCCCGCCCTAAATAAGCAACACTGGTGTTGTGAAAAACGCCGGGGCCTTCGAAGCCGCCGTGCCCCAGGGGCACGACGGTCGGACCCGGCACACCGTGGCCCGACTGCTGCTGGAGCAAGGACCCATCACCGCCGCCTCGGTGGCGGAGCGGGTCGGCATCAGCCAGGCCGCGGTGCGCAGGCACATCGACGCGCTGGTCGCCGACGGCGAGGCGACCGGCCGGGAGGCGCCCAGGCGCGGCCAGCGAGGTCGCGGCAGGCCCGCCAAGCTCTTCCAGCTCACCGAGCAGGGGCGCGCCCGCTTCGGGCACGCCTACGACGACCTCGCCGTGGCCGCGTTGCGGTTCCTCGCCGAACAGGGCGGGGAGGAGGCGGTACGGGCCTTCGCCGAGCGCCGGGTGCACGCACTCGTCGACCGGCACCGCCAGGCCATCGTGGAGCAGTGCGAGCCCGCCGAGCGGACCAAGGCCCTGGCCGCCGCGCTGAGCAGGGAGGGCTACGCTGCCTCGGCGCGCGCCGCCGGGGCGGGCGAGCAGCTCTGCCAGCACCTGTGCCCGGTCGCGCACGTCGCCGCGGAGTTCCCGCAGCTGTGCGAGACCGAGACGGCGGCCTTCGCCGACCTGCTCGGCACGCACGTGCAGCGGCTCGCCACCATCGCGAGGGGCGACGCCGTCTGCACCACGCACATCCCGAAGAGCAGCACCCCGAACACACCCCGCGACCCACATGGAGGGGAGCCCGCATGACTGCCGCTGCCGAGCAGCGAACCACCACGGTCCCGCTCACCCAGGAAGAGACCCGGGCGAGCATCGGGAACTACGAGTTCGGCTGGGCCGACTCGGATGTGGCAGGCGCGAGCGCCCGTCGTGGTTTGAGCGAGGACGTCGTCCGGGACATCTCGGGCAAGAAGAACGAGCCCGAGTGGATGCTGGAGTACCGCCTCAAGGCGTTGCGCCTGTTCGACCGCAAGCCGATGCCCTCGTGGGGCTCGGACCTGTCGGGCATCGACTTCGACAACATCAAGTACTTCGTGCGCTCCACCGAGAAGCAGGCCGCTTCCTGGGAGGACCTGCCCGAGGAGATCAAGAACACCTACGACCGGCTGGGCATCCCCGAGGCGGAGAAGCAGCGCCTCGTCGCGGGCGTCGCCGCCCAGTACGAGTCCGAGGTCGTCTACCACCAGATCCGCGAGGACCTGGAGGAGCAGGGCGTCATCTTCCTGGACACCGACACCGGTCTCAAGGAGCACCCCGAGCTCTTCAAGGAGTACTTCGGCTCGGTCATCCCGGCAGGCGACAACAAGTTCTCCGCGCTCAACGCCGCCGTCTGGTCGGGCGGGTCGTTCGTCTACGTCCCCAAGGGCGTGCACGTCGACATCCCGCTGCAGGCCTACTTCCGGATCAACACCGAGAACATGGGCCAGTTCGAGCGGACGCTGATCATCGTCGACGAGGACGCCTACGTCCACTACGTCGAGGGCTGCACCGCCCCGATCTACTCCTCCGACTCGCTGCACTCCGCGGTCGTGGAGATCGTCGTGAAGAAGGGCGGCCGCTGCCGCTACACGACGATCCAGAACTGGTCGAACAACGTCTACAACCTGGTCACCAAGCGCGCCAAGGCGGAGGAGGGCGCGACGATGGAGTGGGTCGACGGCAACATCGGCTCCAAGGTCACCATGAAGTACCCGGCCGTGTACCTGATGGGCGAGCACGCCAAGGGCGAGGTCCTCTCCATCGCGTTCGCGGGCGAGGGCCAGCACCAGGACACCGGCGCGAAGATGGTCCACATGGCCCCCCACACCTCCTCGACCATCGTGTCGAAGTCGGTGGCGCGCGGCGGCGGCCGGGCCTCGTACCGCGGCCTGGTCCAGGTCAACAAGCGGGCGCACCACTCCAAGTCCACGGTCAAGAGCGACGCGCAGCTGGTCGACACGATCCGCCGCTCCGACACCTACCCGTACGTGGACGTCCGCGAGGACGACGTGGCCATGGGCCACGAGGCCACCGTCTCCAAGGTGTCCGAGGACCAGCTGTTCTACCTGATGTCGCGCGGCCTCAACGAGGACGAGGCCATGGCGATGATCGTGCGCGGGTTCGTCGAGCCCATCGCGCGCGAGCTCCCCATGGAGTACGCGCTGGAGTTGAACCGCCTGATCGAGCTTCAGATGGAAGGGGCCGTCGGCTGACATGGCCGTCACCACCGAAGAGCAGCACGGCCTGACGGCCCACTCGCACGGCGCGGGAACGCTGGTCACCTCGCGCGCCGACCACTTCACGTCCTACGACGTGGCGGCGTTCGAGGTGCCCGGCGGGCGCGAGGAGATCTGGCGCTTCACCCCGCTCAAGCGCATGGCGGGCCTGCACAGCGGGGCCGAGGCCACCGGCGCGGCCACCGTCGAGGTCGACGCGCCCGAGGCCGTCCAGGTCGAGACCGTCGACCGCGACGACGAGCGCCTCGGCGCCGCGGGCGTCCCCGGCGACCGGGTCGCCGCCCAGGCGTGGTCCTCGTTCGCCCAGGCGACCGTGATCACCCTGCCCGGCGACACCGAGCTGGCCCCGACCACCGTGACCGTCACCGGCGCGGGCCAGGGCCAGGTCGCGTACGGCCACGTGCAGGTGCGCGCGGAGAAGTTCGCCAAGGCCGTCGTGGTCCTGGACCACCGGGGCTCCGGCGCGTACGCCGACAACGTCGAGATCGTCGTCGGCGACGGCGCGGACCTCACCGTCGTCACCGTGCAGGACTGGGCCGACGACGCGGTGCACGTCTCCACGCACCACATCCGGCTCGGCCGCGACGCCAAGGTGCGGCACACCGCCGTCACCCTCGGCGGCGACCTGGTCCGGCTCACCCCCCTCGTGTCCTACGCGGACAGGGGCGGCGACGCCGAGCTGCACGGCCTGTACTTCGCCGACGCGGGCCAGCACCTGGAGCACCGGCCGTTCATCGACCACTCGGTGCCGAACTGCCGCAGCAACGTCGTCTACAAGGGCGCGCTGCAGGGCGAGGGCGCGCACACCGTGTGGATCGGCGACGTCCTGATCCGCGCGGCGGCCGAGGGCACCGACACCTACGAGCTGAACCGCAACCTGGTTCTGACCGACGGCGCCCGCGCCGACTCGGTGCCGAACCTGGAGATCGAGACCGGTGAGATCGAGGGCGCGGGCCACGCCAGCGCCACCGGCCGGTTCGACGACGAGCAGCTGTTCTACCTCCAGGCCAGGGGCATCCCCGAGGACCAGGCGCGCAGGCTGGTCGTCCGGGGTTTCTTCCACGAGATCCTGCTCAAGATCAGCGTCCCCGAGGTGCGCGAGCGCCTGGAGGCCGCGATCGAGGCGGAACTGGAAGCCGTGGGCGCGTGACCGCCGTCCGGGTGTGCTCGCTCGCCGACCTGACCGACCGCGTGCCGGTCGCGTTCCAGGTCGGCGACGAGCAGGTCCCGGTCGTGCTGGTCCGGCAGGGGGACGCCGTGCACGCGCTGCGCGACGAGTGCAGCCACGCCGCGATCTCCCTCAG